>DATIKA010000284.1:0-2351 GCA_035478055.1 Candidatus Limnocylindrales bacterium
TGGCGGCACAATGAACAGAGAGGCCGCGGCGTTGGGGGTTCCGGTGTACAGTATCTTCCGCGGGTTTATAGGTGCAGTTGACCGCTATTTAGAAGCCGATGGCCGATTAACGCTGATAGAATCCATTGCGGATGTGAGAAGCAAAATCCATATTCATAAACGCGATAAAAAGCCGCACGTTCAGAATGTCGAATCGCCCGCCTTAGACTCCATCATGGCAACTCTTTACAAGTTCATAAACGAATAAAATTCCAATCAGCATATCGGCCGGCGGTTTCATGCCGGTCGATTTGCCATATCGATAGTGCCAAGAGTTCCCATGGAATTTATAAGCGGCCCCGCACAACTGAGCAGAAAAGACATCGGAGCGCTATGATGACGGTAAATTTAGACTGTGAAAAGGCCAATGCAGTATCGATAGCAGATTGCATGAGCGCTGTTGACGAGATACGTGAAATGGCTTTTCGCGGGCTTCAACAGATGTTTAGAGCTAACGACCGCTTGTTCATATACCGTTTAATAAGATCAGGGCCGGAGACCGTTCCACAGGGGCTGGGCTTTCGTTACACCGCCATGACCGTAATTGGGCTATCCGGTGAAGGTGACGCTATCGTGCGCAAGGTACTGGGTGGCCTGCGGCTGCACGACATATGCAGGCGTCTGGTCAAAGATATCCATAGTGTCGAAAACATGGGTGACGTGGCCTTAACTCTATGGGCGTGCCATGCGGCTGGGTTCCTGGAACGTGAAGAGACCATTAAACGGCTCATCGAACTGAAGCCTGATACCAGGGACTTTCCGACGGTTGAAATGGCATGGGCCTTGGATGCGCTCACCCTCGAGCATTCCAGCCAGGTCGCTGAGCTGAAGAAAAATATTGCACGGCGCTTGCTGCAGTCGTTTAACCAGCAGACCGGCGTTTTCCCTCATGTCGTCGGGGATAGTTACAAGGGGTTTAGAGCCCATGTGTCCTGTTTCGCCGACATGGTCTACCCAATACACGCGCTTTCAAATTTTTCCAGACTGGCTGGCGATGCGCAGGCGCTTGACGCAGCCGAACGCTGCGCTGGCCAGATATGCAGATTGCAGGGAGCGGCTGGCCAATGGTGGTGGCACTACGATTATCGGACGGGAGACGTGGTTGAGGGTTATCCGGTATATTCGGTGCACCAGGACGCTATGGCCCCAATGGCTCTGTTTGCCTTGGAAGAGGCCGGAGGAAGTAACCACCGCGAAAGCATCGCGAAAGGGCTTAATTGGATCTACAGGCCTGCCGAGGTAAGTGAGCCGTTATTGGATCACGGTGCCGACCTCATCTGGAGAAAGGTCGGCCGGCGAGAGCCGAAAAAGGCGGCCCGGTACATTCAAGCGGCGGCAAGTCGGCTACACCCCAGTATCCGTGTGCCTGGCATGAACCGTATTTTTCGAGCAGACCTGATCGACTTCGAAGACAGACCTTATCACCTTGGATGGGTCCTATTTGCGTGGAGCCGGCAGAGAATCGCAAAGTTGAAAGCAACACCTTAATAAAAAAATACGAATAACGAAAGGCAACTGATTGTGAAGATACATCTTATTGCAGCCGCAAGACCAAACTTTATGAAAATAGCGCCTCTTTATCATGTTCTGAAAAAAGAAAACTGGGCAAAGGTGTCACTTGTCCACACTGGCCAACATTATGATGTAAATATGTCCGATGCTTTTTTTAGGGATTTAAACCTCCCTGAACCCGATATTCATCTCGGGGTGGGTAGCGGAACCCATGCATTCCAGACAGCCCAGGTCATGATCGGTTACGAAAAGGTGCTGCTACAAGATCGGCCGGATCTGGTTGTGGTTGTCGGGGATGTTAATTCCACGATGGCAGTAACAATTTCTGCTGTTAAACTTGGTGTGGCGGTTGGCCATTTAGAAGCTGGGCTGCGATCATTTGACAGAACCATGCCTGAGGAAATTAACCGGGTTGTTACAGATTCGCTTGCCGATATTTTGTGGACCCCATCGAATGATGGCGACCAAAATCTATTGAGGGAAGGGGTAGCTCCTGGGAAAATTAAGCTTGTCGGAAATATAATGATAGATTCTCTCGAAATGCTGAGAGAAAAAATCGAAAGTGAAAAGGCTTTCGTTGTATATGGACTCAGAGAAAATAAATATGGTGTAGTGACGTTACACCGGCCGTCGAACGTCGATAATCAAAAAACACTCAAAGAGTTGTGCGCAATTTTAAAAAAAATTTCGAAAGAAATTCCTTTGGTTTTTCCGGTGCACCCAAGAACTTTAAATAATATGGAGCGTTTTGGGCTTAAACAGCTATTTGAAAATGAAACCGGCGTCAGGTTGCTCGAACC
>DATIKA010000285.1:0-14513 GCA_035478055.1 Candidatus Limnocylindrales bacterium
TTTTTATGCCCTTAAAAGGTTTTTCCAGCCGGTAGCGGTCAGCCAGTCGGGTTAAGACCGGCATATGCCTGCTGACCCAGTCGATCCGTCTGTGTCCTTCAGAAGCACTTTCCGGATGACGAATTTTACTCATTTAATGTAATCCCCCCATTAATTATTTCTAGTTGGTATAGTTACTTCGTAACATCTTAACCTAAATCCTGCTAAAATATTGACTACATAATGAAAGGGATTTGCGTATTTTTGTAGAATTAAAGTATAGGTGAAGTTTGCTTTACTAAAAAAGGGTAGTGGCATTAAAAGAGTTGTTACAACCAGCGTGGCAAAGCCTACTGAGAATTAGGATGAGGAGGGGGTGCGACCCGAATCAAAGGTAGTAAGCAGGGGTTTTAAAAGGCGCATTCAATGAATAAAGAGAAAAGGGGAGGTTTTATCATGAGGAAGTGGTTAGTTTTATTAGTGGCAGTGGCTCTGGTTGCTACCGTGGCAGGTTGCGGAGATAGTAACCCTGCGGCTAACGGTGGCGATGATCCTGTTGCTCTGAAAGTTGGTATGGTCACCGATGCTGGCACCATTGATGATAAATCTTTTAACCAGGGCACTTGGGAAGGTGTTCAGATGGCGGCAACGGACTTTGGGTTGGAAACCAGGTATCTGCAGCCGCGTGGGACTACCGAAGCAGATTATATCGCCGAGATCGGCAACCTTGTTGATGCCGGTTTTTTGCTCGTAGTATGCCCCGGTTTTAAATTCGAGACGGCAATTTATGATGTGCAGGATCGGTTTCCGCATGCAAAGTTTGTCCTGATTGATGGTGTCCCTCATGCTGGCGATTGGAATCCTGTTGTCAAGGAAAATGTAGTATCCATTTTTTTTGCCGAACATGAATCCGGCTTTTTGGCAGGTCTGGCCACAGCGTTGCAGCTGAAAGAAGGCGAGGTTGGTTTCATCGGTGGGATGGAAATTCCCCCGGTCCAGAAATTTAACTGGGGTTTCCAGCAAGGTGTGTTGTACGCCAATACTCATCATGGTACTTCGGTTAACATGAGTCCAGAAAATGTAATTTATCAGGGCACTTTTGACAATGTTGCTGCCGGGCAGCAATTGGCTGCTGCTATGTATGATAAGGGAGTCAGGGCAATATTTGCGGCCGCCGGTGGTGTGGGTATTGGTGCAATCAACGAGGCAAAAGCTCGCGCCAGAGCTGGCCATGAAGCGTGGATTGTCGGCGTTGACGTTGACCAATTCGCCGAAGGTATATTCGAAGGCACAAGGTCAATTATTCTCACATCAGCCATGAAATATATCGATGTGGCTACATACGATATGATTGAAGCTGAGTTAAACGGTGTTTTCCCCGGGGGGGAAATACTGATGTTCAATGCGGCAAACTACGGCATCGGTATCCCGAAGGAAAACCCCAACCTTGATCCAGAGGTGGAGGCTATTGTTCAAGAAGTTTTCCTGGCATTGCAGGCAGGCACGCTTACTGTTTCTGATGTTCAGGGGAATTTGATCAAGTAGTGAAGGCGAACCTGTAAAAAGGGAAAGGGCGGTTTATCCCGCCCTTTTTCCGTAAATTGGCATAATCTAAGAGGCTGCTTACCGTGGGCGGGAGGCTGATGATTTTGGACTATGTAGTCGAAATGCGCAATATTTGTAAAGAATTTCCCGGTGTGGTCGCCTGTGATGACGTTACTTTTCAGGTAAAAAAGGGTGAGATTCACGCCTTGCTTGGAGAAAATGGGGCGGGTAAATCCACATTGATGAATATTCTTTTTGGTTTGTACCAGCCGGATAGCGGCTCAGTTTTTCTTCGTGGGGAAAAAGTGAATATTTTGAATCCTAACATGGCTAACGATCTTGGCATTGGGATGGTGCACCAACATTTCAAGCTTGTTCATAATTTTACAATAACCGAAAATATTATTTTAGGATTGGAGCCGACCAGGAAGCTAATTATAGACATTCGCACGGCATCAGCCAGGATCGGGGAACTATCCCAAAGATACGGTCTTAATGTTGACCCGGATGCTATCATTTCAGACGTGTCAGTAGGAATGCAGCAGCGGGTAGAAATACTGAAGATGCTTTATCGTGATGCTGAAATTTTAATTTTTGATGAACCGACCGCAGTTTTAACCCCCCAGGAAGTGCAAGAACTGATGAAAATTATACGCAGTTTGATTGTTGAAGGGAAGACAATTATTCTGATAACACATAAGCTTCGAGAAATTATGGCAGTTGCCGATCGCTGTACCGTCATTCGCTGGGGCAAATTGGTTGGGACCGTCGAAGTTGGGGCAACTTCTGTGGAAAAGCTGGCTGAGATGATGGTTGGTCGGAAAGTGCTTTTCGATCTGGATAAATCGGATGTCACCCCTGGCCTGGAGATCTTGAAAATTGAGCATATTTTTGTTCAAAGTAACAGGGGTGTTTTGGGGCTAAAAGATTTTTCATTGGGAGTCAGATGTGGTGAAATTGTCGGTGTTGCAGGGATAGATGGTAACGGCCAGACCGAACTTGTGGAAGCTATTATCGGTCTTCGTAAAGTGGAATCAGGTAAAATTACACTGCTTGGTCAGGATATCAGTTCGCTGTCAATCCGTGATAGGATCGGTAAAGGCATGGCTCATATTCCTGAAGATCGGCACAAGCATGGGTTAATCCTCGATTACACTTTAGAAGAAAATCTGATGCTTAAATTATATTATCGCGAACCGTTTTCGCGCAAGGGAATCCTGAACCATGATGCCATTCACGAGCATGCCGAAGGGATAATTAAAGATTTTGATGTTCGTGCCGGACAGGGTGGCGAGTCCCCTGCTCGGTCACTTTCCGGTGGAAACCAGCAAAAAACCATACTCGGCCGCGAGATTGACGGCAACCCGGAGTTGTTGATTGCAGTGCAGCCGACCCGGGGACTTGATGTGGGGGCAATTGAATATATCCATAAACGGCTGATTGAGCAACGCGATCAGGGTAAGGCGGTGCTGCTGATTTCACTCGAACTCGATGAGATATTGGACTTATCAGATCGTATTGCGGTTATTAATAGCGGTGAACTGGTAGGTTTGGTTAACGCTGCGGAAACAGACGAAAATGAAATTGGGCTGATGATGGCTGGTGTGAAGAGAGGTGCTACTGCTTGAAAATTAAGTTCAGGATCAAAGTAACTTTTTTCATGTCTTTTTTTGCTGTATTGTTAGGCTTAGTGGCCGGGGCTATCCTGATGCTGGCTACCGGCAGTAACCCTGTTGAAGGATTCTATTATTTGTTCAGGGGCGGCCTTATGAACATTGAACGAATCGGCAACAGTATAGCTTCTGCCACTCCGCTCATTTTAACTGGATTATCTGTTGCTTTTGCTTTTAAAACCGGGCTTTTTAACATTGGTGGCGCTGGCCAGATGCTGATCGGCGGTCTTTGCGCTACGGCAGTAGGTTTGTCATTTGCTTGGCCTAAGCCGGTTTTGCTTACGGTTATTATTTTTGCTTCCATGATTGGCGGTGGTCTGTGGGCTGCCCTGCCTGGATTGCTCAAATCGAAGTTTAATGTGCATGAAGTAGTTTCCACGATTATGATGAACTGGATTGCTTTCTGGACCATCTTTTTTGTAGTGCCTGCCTATTTTAAAGGGCCTTTTCTGGAAACGGAATCGCAGAGAATTCCTGATGCCGCATCGCTTAAGGTACAGTGGCTGACCAACCTGTTCGAAGGTTCCTTTATCAATCTTGGCATACTTCTTGCCGTTATATCTGTTGTGATTACCGCTTTCATTCTGGAAAAAACTACTTTGGGTTATGAATTAAAAGCGGTTGGGTATAATCGTGACGCTGCAAAGGCTGCCGGAATAAATGTTAACCGTAATATTATACTTTCCATGGTCATTGCCGGAGCCCTTGCCGGTCTTGCCGGCGCTACTTTTTATGTCGGTTTTGCTTCAAATATGCAGATCGGAGTATTACCTTCACATGGATTCGATGGCATTGCCGTTGCATTGTTAGGAGCCAATTCACCATGGGGTGTTTTGGCAGCGGCTTTCTTCTTTGGATTGCTGCATACCGGTAAAGGATTTATGAGTGCCATGACTGCCATACCACCGGAAATAGCCGATACAATGATTGCTACGATTATCTATTTTGCTGCCACCAGTGTCCTTATCGAAAGGAATTGGGATAAGTTGAAAAGGCTCAGAGCAGGGGCTATATTGCGTAAAGCAAAACAGGGCAGCCCTGGGCTTAGAACCGGAGGTGAGAAATAGATGTGGAGCACCGTAGTTCAGATATTTCCCTTTGCGATTGCCTTTACCATCCCTCTGTTGATTACCTCTTTGGGGGGGCTGTATAGTGAGCGCAGTGGTGTTATCAATATCGGCCTGGAAGGGTTGATGCTTATGGGAATGTTTACGGGAGCGCTTGCAATATCAATAACGGAAGCGAGCTTTCCCGGAACATCAATCTGGATTGGTTTGCTGGCGGCAACAGTATGTGGAGCATTATTTGCACTGCTTCACGCTTTTGCCTGTGTCACCCTTAATGCAAACCAGGTGATCAGCGGCATTGCGATAAATATGGTATCCGGCGCGCTTTCCGTTTATTTAGCGCGCATGATTACCGGAAGTGGTAATGTCCAAATTATTCACGGTTTAAGCCGCAGGACCATACCTGTTTTATCAGAAATACCTCTCCTTGGCAGATTGTTCTTTACCCAGACGTATAGCACAACTTTGCTGGTACTGTTAATACTTGCTGGTGCGACATTTGTGCTGTACAAAACTCGTTTTGGTCTACGCTTGCGCGCTTGCGGTGAACATCCGCATGCTGCTGACGCAGCCGGGGTCAATGTCTACCGGATGCGTTATGTTGCCGTTATGATTTCTGGTGCCTGTGCCGGCTTGGGGGGTGCTATTTTTATTGTCACTTTATCCGGGGAGTTTAATGGCACTGCAGCTGGCATGGGGTTTCTTGCTTTGGCTGCGTTAATCTTCGGGCAGTGGAAACCTTTGGGAATTCTCGGGGCAACTTTCTTTTTTGGTTTTGCCAGCACCATTGCAAATGTTTCGCAGGTGGTGCCTGCGCTGTCACAAATACCGGGCATCTATTTGAAGACGTTTCCGTATGTTGTTACTTTGGTAGCGTTGGTTTTATTTTCCAAGTCTTCTCAGGCCCCGAAAGCAATCGGAGAACCCTATGATAAAGGTAAGCGTTAGCAAGGTTAAAGATAATGGATCGCGGGTGATTGTTGGTGAGGGTTTACGATCTGATTTTAAAAAAACGAAACGGGTTTGCACTGACCCAGGCGGAGATAGATTATTTTGTGTCCGGTTATGTGAAAGGCAGCATACCAGACTACCAGATGGCTGCGTTGGCGATGGCGATCTACTTTCAGGGGATGGGTAAGGAAGAGACTCTTTATTTAACCAAAGCTATGGTGGCATCAGGTGATACTATCTCACTGCAAGAGATACCAGGGGTTAAGGTCGACAAACACAGTACCGGAGGCGTTGGAGATACCACTACTCTGGTTCTTGCCCCATTGGTTGCTGCCGCCGGTGCTCCGGTGGCCAAGTTGTCGGGCAGGGGACTCGGGCACACCGGTGGTACTCTGGACAAACTGGAGTCAATACCGGGTTTTATGACCAGTCTGACCGTGCATGAATTGGTGCAGGCAGTGCGACAAATAGGGGTAGCCGTAGCCGGGCAGACCGGAAACCTGGTTCCTGCAGACAAAATGCTTTATGCTCTCCGTGATGTTACCGCTACAGTAGATAGTTTGCCCTTGATCGCTAGCAGTATCATGAGTAAAAAATTGGCTGCAGGCGCTGACGCCCTGGTCTTGGACGTTAAGACAGGGAACGGTGCTTTTTTGAAAGATCTTGATCAGGCTTTTGCATTGGCGCAGGCGATGGTTGAAATTGGAAACGGAGCAGGACGGGAAACGGTAGCGGTGGTCACGAATATGGAGCAACCCCTGGGTCGGGCTGTCGGTAACGCCTTAGAGGTAGAAGAGGCTATCCAGATCATGCGCGGTGCAGGTCCGTTTGATCTGGAGGAACTCTGTCTCATTTTAGGCGGCTGGATGTTGTTCCTGGCCAAAAGGGTTTCCGAACCGGAGGAGGGACGCACTGTTCTGAAAAGTCTTCTCCGTAACGGAGCTGCGCTGCAGAAATTTAAGGAAATGATCATCAATCAACACGGTAATGCAGCAGTAATTGATGATTTATCACTTTTACCACGGGCCCCCTATCAGCATCTGGTTGTTGCTGAAGAGACAGGTTATGTGTGCCGTCTTCTGGCGGAACCCGTTGGTCTCGCCGCGATGGCTCTCGGCGCTGGGCGGGCAAAAAAAGGTACGGTGATCGACCCGGCGGTAGGACTCACCCTGGAGAAGAAGGTAGGTGACCTCGTCAAAGCAGGAGATACACTTGCCGTTATACATGCCAGGGAAGGTACTTCCGTCCAGGTAGAATCAGCACAGGCTATGATTCGTTCTGCTTACGGGTTCAGGGCAGAACCGGCCGAGCCCCCAGCCCTTTTATTTGGTTATGTAAATCGTGATGGTGCCAGAAGAGTTTAAACTTTGTTCGGAGGGGTGACCACTGTGTCTGAAAATATGGCCAGTTACATTGACCATACCCTGTTGAAACCAGAGGCGACCGGAGAAGAAATTATCAGACTATGCCGCGAGGCAATCGCAAACCGGTTCTACTCCGTCTGTGTCAACCCATCTTACGTAAAGACGGCTTACGCCGAACTTCGCCACACACAGGTGAAGATTTGTGTAGTGGTCGGCTTCCCACTTGGGGCTACCACTACGGCAGTCAAGGCTTTTGAGACCCGCGAGGCGGTTTCTGACGGGGCTGCCGAGATTGATATGGTTATCCATATTGGGGCTCTCAAAAGCGGCGATCAAAAGTATGTGTTGGATGATATCGCTGCGGTTGTTGAAGCAGCCGGGGGCAACACGGTTAAGGTGATTATTGAAACAGGGTTGCTCAATGACAAAGAAAAAATTTTGGCTTGCCAGCTAGCTGAAAAAGCTGGAGCAGGTTTTGTTAAAACCTCGACCGGCTTTGGTCCGGGTGGCGCAACAATAGCCGATATCCAGTTAATGCGGGAAGCAGTTGGTTCCAAGCTGGGGGTAAAGGCATCCGGTGGCGTGCGCACCCTGGTGGCCGCCCGTGAGTTGATCAATGCGGGCGCCACCAGACTTGGCACCAGTTCGGGAGTTTCTATTATTAACAGTTAATTCTTCAGGGTTTTGTGCCAAAGCATCGATCTGGTATTTTTCAGCGAGCCCGTAACGGGTATAATTGATGAAACCGGGCGACGTCCAGGTAGTGTTACCCCGATTACCAGCGCAAAAAGAAGTTAGTTTTGACAGATCTTGTTTTTTTAGGCTACAATAATACTCGGACAACAAACTGCCGGTTGATTGCCGGTATCTATTTTATACGGGAGGTTTTATCTTGCGCCGTCGTTTTTTCCTGATTCTATTTGCGATTGCAATCTCTGGAGGATTGTTTCTCGCTGGGACTAGTTTTTATCTCGATCTGTTATGGTTCAGGGAACTTCAGTATGCGCAGGTTTTTTGGACCAGTTATCTTACCCGGTGGGGCTTACGCCTGGGAGCCTGGCTGTTTTTTTTCACTATTCTTTTTGTAAACCTGCTTATAACACGGCGCCATATATTAAGTTTTCCTAACCTGTTCCTGCGGGAAAAGCTCATGGCCAGTGGTTTCATGCACATGTTAACACCACGTCGTCTTACGGGCTTATTCCTGGCGGTTAGTGCGGTTGTCTCATTTATTTTTTCTGGTTATGCTGGCACTTTTTGGATGGAACTGTTGCATTATTTTAACCATGTTAATTTTAATCTTGTTGATCCGATTTTTGGAGTCGATGCCGCATTTTATGTTTTCAGGTTGCCATTCTATCGTTTTATTTACGGTTTTCTGATGATGGTGTTTGTGGTTAATTTGATCATAGTAGGTGCCATTTACCTGGCTGTTAATCCACCTGCCCGGGGAAGGCCAGGGTTGCAGCTTTCTTCCGCCATGGGCATTAGTCATGTTTCTGTTTTACTTGCCGCTATTTTTAGTTTAAAAGCCTGGGATTACAGGTTGCAGCAGTTCGAACTGTTGTTTTCCGAGCGGGGTGTTGTCTTTGGTGCCGGTTATACCGATATCAATGCCAACTTACCGGCCTTACAGGTCTTGATGGTTCTTGCTGCGGTGATTGCCCTCGTATTTCTGGCGAATGTTTATTTGCGCCGTTACCGTTTCTTTTTATATGGTATTTTAGTTCTGACAGGGGTTTCTATTTTGGGAGGGTGGGCTTATCCGGCCTCCATCCAGGGTTTCGTGGTTGAGCCAAGCGAATTTAGCTATGAACAGGGGTTCATAGCCCATAACATTGCATCCACTCGCTTCGCGTATGGGATCGACCAGTTTTATTTTCGTCACTACGATCCGAGTGAAGCACTCAACTGGGACGATTTGCGCGAGAATCAGGGTACCATTAACAATGTGCGCCTCTGGGACCGTCGGCCATTGCTGACCACTATTAACGAACTGCAGGCGCTACGTCCCTATTACCGGTTCGTTGATGTTGATATTGACCGCTATGTCGTAGACGGAGAGTTACGCCAGGTTATGCTTGCTGCCCGTGAACTGGATAAAAGCCGCCTGGCGGTACAGGCTCAAACCTGGGTTAATATGCATTTGCAGTGGACGCACGGTTACGGGGTGGCAATGAGCCCGGTTAACGAGGTTACCGATGAAGGGTTACCCCGTTTTTTTCTTGGCGACATCCCACCGGTTGGCAGCCTGACGCTCACTAACCCGGCCATTTATTTCGGTGAATTGACCGATGATTATGTGATTATTAACACAAATACACCGGAGTTTCATTTTGCTGCCGATAGTGATGAAGGTGATCAAAGTGAGTTCATTTTTTATGATGGCAACGCCGGTATTCCTTTGCACTCTGTTTTTCGCCGAGCATTGATGGCGCTAAGATTTGGCGATTACCGAATCCTGATCTCCGGTGAGTTGAGCAACGACAGCCGCATTTTGTTTGACCGTAATATCCATACCAGGGTGCGTAAAATAGCACCCTTCCTGCGTTTTGATGGCGACCCTTATGTTGTAGTTCATGACGGCCGCCTCTTCTGGATTCAGGATGCCTATACTGTTACCCGGCACTTTCCGTATTCGGCACCGCATGGAGATATTAACTATATCCGAAACTCGGTTAAAGTGGTGATTGATGCCTTTCACGGCAATGTTCATTATTATGTGGTTGACCCCGATGATCCTCTGGTGCAGACGTACAACCGTATTTTCCCCACCCTTTTCCGCCCATTTGAAGAAATGCCAGAAGGGCTGGCGGCTCATATTCGTTATCCGGCGGATTTATTTAACGTGCAGGCCCAGATGTTAACTTTATATCATATGACCAATCCGAACAGTTTTTATAACAGGGAAGAGCTCTGGGCTATACCGATGGAACAATCCTTCGAACAAGATCATTTTATGGAACCACACTATGCCGTGTTGCAGATGCCCGGCTATGCCAAACCGGAATTTGTTTTGACTTTACCATTCACACCGGACAAAAGAAATAACATGATTGCCTGGATGGTCGCTCGCAGTGATCGGCCCAATTATGGCTCTGTCGAGGTATTTGAATTTCCTAGAGAAAGGGTAATTCTCGGGCCCAATCAGGTAGAAAATCGCATTGATCAGAACACGGAGATATCAGAACAGTTTACTCTTTGGGGGCAGGTTGGCTCACGGGTTATCCGCGGCAACTTGTTGATATTGCCGATTAACAACGCCTTACTTTATGTGGAGCCGATATTCCTCGAGGCTGAAGGAGGGGGCTTGCCTGAGCTGGCCCGTGTTATAGTCATATTTCAGGAAATGGTAGTAATGGAAGATACTTTGGAGCTGGCCCTGATCCGTATTTTCGGTCCAATGGGGGGGGTACCACCTGTTCAGGGTAATGGTGATTTGCCTGCTGAACCTCCAACAGATGGTCCGCTGCTGCCGGGTCAACCTATTGGTGATGATGCAAGATTAATGGAGCTGATTCGCAATGCGCAGACAGTCTATGAAGAGGCATTGCAGCGCCAAAGAGAAGGCGATTGGGCCGGGTATGGCGAAAAGATCAAGCAGCTGGAGCAAATTTTGGCAGAGCTAGCCCGTTTTGCTTCCTGAAAATATAGCCGGGAGGTTTTAGTGTGAGTTCAGAGGAATACAGCATCTATACCGATGGCGCTTGTTCCGGAAACCCGGGCCCTGGCGGTTGGGCTGCGGTCATTATCCAGAGTGAATCGATAAAGGAAATCAGTGGTTGGGAGGAGAGATCCACCAATCAGCGTATGGAGCTGCAAGCGGCTATTGAGGCTTTGACTTGTATCCCTCCCGGCAGCACAGTAAGGTTGCACAGCGATAGCGCTTATCTGGTTAACTGTTTCCGGCAGGGGTGGATGGATCGCTGGCAAAAAAATGGTTGGCAGAACACCAAAGGTAAGCCCGTGGAGAATCAGGTTCTATGGATGCAGTTGCTTGACTTAACTGCAAAGAGAAACGTGGAATGGATAAAAGTTAAGGGACACGCTTCGGATCAATATAATCTACGTTGTGATGTGTTAGCCCGACAAGCCATTGAAGAGAAATCCGGCACTTCCGCGAGCAGTGCAAAGAAGCTGTTGGCTAGTGGCAAATCCAGGGTAAAGGCGGGCGCTAAAAAAAATCGCAGGCTTGGTGTTCTCACCGGTGGGGGAGATTGCCCCGGCTTAAATGCAGTGATCAGGGCAGTAGTGAAAGGGGCAACCTATAATTACGATCTCGAAGTAATTGGGTTCAATAATGGTTTCAGGGGTTTGGTTGAAAATGACGCTCGTCTGATGGATGACATTTCTGTTTCAGGCATTCTCAATCGCGGCGGAACTATCCTCGGTACTTCTAACAGGGATAACCCTTTTAACTACAATGCCGAAGGTTCTGACTATCGGGAAACCCACGAAGATCGATCCGGCGATGCCTTAAAACATCTTGAAGAGTGGGCCATTGATTGCCTGATCGTAATAGGCGGTGATGGCAGTTTACTGCTGGCCCATCGTTTTAGCCAACTTGGAGTCCCGATTATTGGCATTCCGAAAACAATCGATAACGATCTGCTTGCCACCGATGTAACATTCGGCTTCGATTCGGCGGTAACTACTGCTACCGAGGCGATTGATAAAATTCATACCACCGCTGAATCACACCACCGGGCTATGGTGGTCGAGGTAATGGGCCGTAATGCAGGCTGGATTGCACTGCAGGCGGGTATGGCTGGGGGAGGCGATATTATTTTGATCCCCGAAATACCTTTCGACTGTTCCTTTATTGCGGACAATATCATGGAGCGCCTCAGTCGTGGTAAAAAATTTAGCATCATTGTAGTTGCTGAAGGGGCACATCCCGTCGGTGAGGAACAAATTTACCACACTTCCGGAAGAATCAAAAGGCTGGGTGGGGTCAGCCAACGTGTTTCGGGCGAGATTGAAAAGCGTACCGGTATTGAAAGCAGAGCCACAGTTTTGGGGCATTTGCAGCGCGGCGGCAGCCCAACTTCGTACGACCGTGTTTTGGCTACCCGTTTTGGGGTAAAAGCAATCGAGTTGTTTGTAACCGGGCGAGTAAATGAAATGGTTTGCCTAAGAGGTAACAACATTGAATCTGTCCCCCTGGTCGATGTTGTAGCGGGCACCAAGCGCGTAGACCCAGCCAGTGAGCAGGTGCGTGCTGCGATGGGTGTCGGCACATCTTTCGGCTTCCCAATTAATCATTAATTGTTGGAATCAGATCACTGGGTGTGTTGTGAGCAGCACCACGAGCATTAGCCCTGTGAAGAAAAGTAAAATGACCAGAGCCGCCAGATCAACCCTGCCCAAATGCAGGGTTTTCATTTTTGTTCTGCCCCTACCGCCCGTATAGCTGCGTGCTTCCATTGCTACGATTAATTCTTCTGCCCTTTTGAAGGCGTTAATCAGCAGTGGCAGAAAAACCGGGAAAATTTTTTGGGTTTTTTGAATAAAATTACCTCTGTCAAAAGCTACCCCCCGAGCCATTTGTGCTTTTATTATTTTTTCCAGCTCTTCGGCCAAGATCAGCACGAAGCGCAGCGCGATCATCAAAGTCATAACCAGTTCATGGGAGGGTAACCCAATCAGGCGGAGCGGTTTGAGTAGGCTGTTCAGTCCATCCATCAGGGCGACTGTTGATGTAGTCAACGTCAAAGTAGTAGTAACCATAAAAAGGAGAATCACCCTCAAAGTTATCAGGTTACCCATGTGCAGGCCGGCAGTCCTGGCTGTGAATATCCACCAGGAAAATAGGATGTCGGCAGCTGTTGTTTGAAAAAGAAATAACTGAAAGATCCACATCAGCATCAGCACAGGCAACATCGGTTTAAGACCACGCAGGGCATAGCTTAAGGGAATTCTGGCTAACAAGATCACCGCAGCAGTAAAGAGGGTAAAAAAGGCGTAGGCTTCATAGGACTGAGAGAGCATGAGCAGTATAATCAGCAACGTAGCAGCGATTATTTTTGTGCGCGGGTCCAAGCGGTGAATACAGGTTACACCGGGCAGGTAAACTCCGATCGTGATATTTCTGGTCAGTTCCATAATTTAGTTGCCCCCGCTTTCTGCAGTGCTGTGTCGATCGCTTCCAGGGCTTCGTCCAGGCTTAAGATATCGGATGGCAGCGGGTAACCTTTTGCACGGAGAAGATGGACGATAGCGGTTGCTTCGGGCAGCTCCAACCCGATTGAGCGCAGTTCCCCGGATCGGCCTAACACTTTCCTGACGGTATTGTCCATTATGATCCTCCCCTGGACCATCACTACAATTCGGTCAGACAATTTTGCTGCAAAGTCCATACTGCTCGATATAAACACAATAGTAACATTTTGCTCGCTATGCAAACTTCGTACAACACTTAATATTTCATCCCGCCCACGCGGATCAAGGCCGGCTGTAATGTCATCCAAAACCAGCACTTTCGGTCGGCATGCCAGGACGCCAGCAATGGCGGTGCGCCTTCTTTGTCCGCCGCTCAAGGCAAAAATGTCTCGGTTATAAAAGGTATTATAATCCAACCCAACCATGGCCATAGCCTCGCGTACCCGGTGTTGAATTTCGATGCGTGCGAGCCTCTGGTTTTTCAGTCCAAAAGCAATATCTTCGCCTACAGTCGGAGCAAAAAGCTGATAATCAGGGTTTTGGAAGACGTAGCCAATTTTATACCTCAGACTTGTGATGTCTGTATTTTTGTCTGAAGGATCACTGCCATCTATGAGTACCGTTCCTTTTTGGGGAATATGAAGAGCATTGAAATGTTGGGCCAGGGTAGTTTTACCGGATTGTGTTGGTCCAATAATACTTAGAAATTCACCGTCTTCAATGGTGAGATTAATGTCGTGGAGGACCTTTTTTTCAAAAGGAGTGCCTCTTTGGTAGCTAAAGCAAAGACTTGTTACTACAATCGGCATATGTTTTCGATAAGCTCCTCGGGATGGATGATGTCGGGCGAGATGGCATAACCTTTTTGATGGAGCCCGATGGCCAACTGTGTTGCGACCGGTAAATCCAGACCCATCAACATGATCTGTTCTGTCTGCTGAAATACTTTGCGCGGGGTACCATGCATTTTTATGGCACCCATATTCATGACGATCATGCGGTCACAGTGGATTACTTCGTCCATGGAATGAGTGAGAATAATTATAGTAATATTTTCCTCTCTATTCAAACGCACGATGCTTTCGAGTAATTGACGCTTGCCTCGTGGATCGAGGTGGACCGTTGGTTCATCTAAAACGATACAGCGCGGTTTCATGGCCAGAACACCGGCAATAGCAACCTGTTTTTTTTGGCCTTCCGAGAGTCGATGCAGTGATTCACAGCGCAGATTTTCCAGGTGCATTACCTGTAATGCCCAGTTGACTCTTTCCTGGATCTCGTCCTGAGGCAGACCTAAATTCTCCGGACCGAAAGCTACATCTTCTTCCACAATACTGTTCACCAGCTGGTTGTCCGGATTTTGAAATACCATGCCTACAATTTTGCGTATTGCGGCAGTGTTTTTAATATCAGCGGTTGACAGACCATCCACGATGACTTCCCCTTCTGCAGACGTTAATAAACCGTTAAAGTGACGGGCCAGCGTCGATTTACCGGATCCGTTCTGTCCGGTAATCGCCAGCATTTCACCTCGGTAGACCGCCATATTGATACTGTTCAGTGCTTTTACAGCAGCACTGGTTCCGGTCTGGTAACTGAAATGCAAGTTATTTACCCGGATTAGCGTATCCAACGTTTTCATGCTGTCCCCCTGACTCTTTGAATACCTTTGACAAGAATTACTGTAAGCACGGCGGCAACAATTAATTCTGGCAGGCCGTGCAAAATGCCGACAGAAATAGATATTTCAGGCGGCAGGTATCCTCTCAATG
>DATIKA010000286.1:0-2761 GCA_035478055.1 Candidatus Limnocylindrales bacterium
ATGGCTAGCAAGCCATTAAGCGTTACCAAAAAGAAAACTGCAAATATTTCAATAAAAAGCATGATTGCCTCTCTTAAACTGAACTCTTAAAGAAGAATGCTTTCATATTTTGGCAAATTCGTACCACGCACATGACTACAAACTTGCCCGGATAACGCATGACAAACAAAGATTTCACCAGTGGTATTAAATAACGAAGAAAAAGATAGCCAGAAGAGAATACTTTTGGCAGGCAAGCACAGTTCCCACGTTTCCTCTAGTGCAGCGGATTGTCGCATTCGAGTCGCAGAGCCATCTTCAGTTTCCAAGTAACTAGTAACCCCCGATAAATCAGGAGAAGCAGGGTGAACGGCGTCTCCTCTGCTTCCCCTGTTTCTATGGTTAACCAACGAACCTCCTCCTGGTCGGTTCGTGGCCTTTAGCCTGGCTCCCCAGGCAGGACTCGAACCTGCAACCTACTGGTTAACAGCCGGCCGCTCCGCCATTGAGCCACTAGAAGAACTTAATTGTATGAGTATTATACTGAAAGGTCCAGACTACGTCAAGAGGCCGCGGGGGGTCGCAGTGCATGAAGCTTTTCTTTTCTCTGCAAGTTTAGTAGAATAGAGGTTACATAATGCAATTTGGAGGGAGAGAACTTGAGCAGAAAATTACTGTTTTTTCTACCAGTTTTGTTGAGTGCTTTTTTTATGATCGGATGCGGCAGGCAGGCTGCGCCGCCTACGCCACCCCCAGGGCAGGAAAAGCCGCTTCCGGAAGTAATCCAAGCATGGATAGATGACTCGCGGTCTGTTTTCCTGGCCCAGACCAAAGAAATGGATGGCACACTTTATCTGCTTGTCACCTATGGGGAAAAACCGACCGGGGGCTATGTGGTGGAAATTGGCGACATAATCATGGCAACAGATAAAATTACCGTCCCGGTCAACTTTAAAAGACCTGCGCCAGGTGACGTGGTGACGCAAGCGCTAACCTATCCTTATGACTTGGAGACGATTGATGCTACAGGTGTGCCGGTGGAGTTTGTGCCGTCCGGGGACGAGGAGTATCTTCCAACGCTGATTGGTATTGACGAACTACGGCCTATCGTGGCCGGGTCTGTCGGTATTAAGATCTTTGCTCCGGCGCCGGAGAGCACGGTGGCACAGCAGTTTGTGCTGGAAGGAGTGGCCAATGTTTTTGAAGGCAATGTGCAGTACAGGTTGCTGGACGGGGACGGACGTTTGCTGGACAGTGGCTTTACGATGGGTGCAATGGGCGATTGGGGCTATTTCCGGGCGGAACTTTCTGTTCCGGATGATGTAGCGGCAGGGGAAAGACTGCTACTGGATGTATTCACAGAAAGCGCCAAAGACGGTTCGCTTGAACAGCAGATTCTGTATGAAGTAGTATTAAGTATGCCGTGAGTTTACTGAGCCTAAAGCAAAATTGTATATTTTACGCCATCAAAATTATTTATATCGCGCCGGTGTCCTTAAAGTGCAACACCCGGAGTTCGAGTATTTTCAGGGGAGCGTTTATGCCAATTTTGGCCTCTCCTGTGTCGATTGTCATATGCCGCGTATCCAGGACGCACAGGGAAACGAATTTACCCAACACTGGCTGACCATCCCGCTCTCCTACCCTTTAGAGATGAGCGACAAAACAAAAGGAGCCATCGGTGATGTCTCCCTGCGTCACGCCGCTGTGGCAGCGGGTCTTGGGCAGTTGGGTCGCAATAATCTCGTTATCCACCCACGCCTTGGCAGCCGCGTGGTCTTTACCGGCCTTATTACAGACCTGGAATTCACGTCGGACCCCAAAGCCGAAGGAATCTGTACCAACTGTAATCTCTGTGTTGAAAATTGCCCTGGCCAGGCCTTAGAAGACGAGGGCAAAACACACTTAATGCGCTGCATCAAAAATAGCCAGCCGTACGGTATCAGTGCTGTCATCCGTTTCTGGACCCAACTCCTCGATAGTCCCCCCGAAGAACAAAAGAAAATGTTGGCCAATGAGCACTTTTGGAAGCTTTTCCAGGCCAGCTTTATCGGTTTTCAATATTTCTGCTTTAACTGTTTGAAAAGTTGCTTCGCCGAGAAGAAGAGATAAACGGACAAACGAATAGTCCGGTTAAAGATGGTTTTCGGTGAATTTTTTGGGTTTGGTTTGCGAAAGAGGCATCTCAGAGTCATCATCCAGGTGAGAGTTGATCAAAGGGCCGATAAGCACACGAGAGTTTCGAAACTATGCGGTAGGGGCACGCCGTGCCCCCTACCTTGATAATTCAGAAAAACTAAAGGCAAAAGTCAAAATGTTGAGTGGGTATGGTGTGCATATCCGGCCGCTTACAAGATGAAAAACACTGATTAAAGGTGTTGTTTAATCTCGTCTAAATATCGTTCGAAATCAACCAGATTATTCTGCAGTATATCATAGAGTAAATCTATATCGATCGCCCAGTATTGATGAACCAGACGGTTATGAAACCGTGCCATAACCGAAAGTTTGGTTTCAACAAAATCATGGTTTAAAATTCCCTTTTCTGCCAATACTCGGAATGAGTCACTGTAACCGTCAGGAACCCGGTAACCATTTTTGCTAATCAGGTGGTTGCATAGATCAATAGAAGCTTCAATGGACACAATTAAGTTATATTTTGCACTGCTTACCAGATGGGGATCATTTTTAGGGTTTGAAAGTCTTTTGCTTTAAGATCTTTTAATAACTGCAGCGAGTTTAATAACTGTGACTTGAGGCTGGTAATAACTTCCTTTTCATA
>DATIKA010000287.1:0-1641 GCA_035478055.1 Candidatus Limnocylindrales bacterium
AAGGGTGCGCATGATCTCATCGTATTGCTCCTTATTGATTTCACCGGCTGCAAAGCGTTTTCTGACGATAGCAATTGCTTCATCAGATTTCATGGTGGTTCCCGCAGGCGCCGGGCCTGTTGCTGGCGAACCACTGCCCGATAATGAGCGCACTGCCCAGACGACGAGGAATACAATTCCTGTCAACAGCAGTAGTCCAAAAAACATCAAGGCAATAAAACCAAACGGAAAAAACCATCCTGAATCCATCATGTGCCGTTCATCCCCTTTTTTTATAAGCAGGCAACCTGTCGCTGAACACGTTTGCCTTCAGCCCAACAAACTTAAAATCGCAAGAAATTCACTGAGGACTCATTCGTCCACCACTCAAAAAATTACACGTTTTGGTTCACTGTTACCCAATTTTAGCCGAAATTGTTTTTACACGTCTACAAAACGTATTTAGCTCAAAGGGCTTACTCCATTTTACGGACTTAGCAGCAATACCATTATTTTCAATTACGAGCGCAAGCCATAACAGTATCTTGCTGATGAACAACGCGGGCAAGTATATCCTCAGGGTGGTTGTAGCCTGATTATTATTTATAGCTGATTGCACGCAAGCGCTCCCGGCGAGCCTGCAACAGTTGGTGCAGTTTTTCCATGGAACTGTTAATGACCTGTTTTTCTGAGAATCCTGTTTCTTTGAGAAGCTCCCGAGCTGTTTCACTCCGACCGACATCATTGGCAAAGTGGGCATCACTGTTGACCGCAACCACCACACCATTATCTCTGGCCAGCGCAGCAAATCGTTGGCACACTTCCAGGCTGCCCAGGCGAATATGAAATGAGCTGTTGTTTATTTCCAGCAGTTTGTTATATTTTTTTGCTTGCTGCACTACTGCTTCAACATCTAAAGGAAAATCAGGGTTGCCCGGGTGGACAATCCCGTCAACATAAGGGTTTTTCAAAGCATTGAGCGCTGCCTTGGTATAACTTTCCGTGCCGGAGCCGTCAAAACAGAAAGCGTGAAGCCCTGCCCAGGCCAGATCCAGGGCCGCAAGATACTCGTGCGGAAGATCAACCTCGCCGTCTTCGTTCAATATATTCAGTTCCACTCCACGTAGAATTTCTACCCCTTCTAGATGCCGAGGCAATATCCTCAGGTTTCCGAAATAATAGCGGTGTGGGCCACCAGGCATTGCCGGACCATGGTCAGTTACAGCAAATGCTTTTAACCCTTTACGCGCTGCCTCCAGTGCTATTTCCGACACTGTGCTGTAAGCATGCCCGCTGGCCAAAGTATGCACATGCAGGTCTGCCTCCAAAACAAGTTCCGTCATAATAATCCCCTTCTGCCAATGAGCGATTTTAGATGAAAAGTGACCTATGGTTTTTCGGAAACGCTTTCTGTCATCTTGATCATCCGCCTTGATTTTATTTCACCGAGATCTAAATGGTATGCAAGAAATGAGGTTGCTACTCGAGCTAATTCGAGTTTTTGGCGCGCCGAAGCGCGCAGCAACTTAACTTGCGGTAAGGGTGCTTCGATCACGCGGCGAGCCAGCGCGATGGTGCCTGGCTCTAATCTGATCGCATCGTTCCCCTGACAGTTGCCGCATAGAAGGCCACCCTGGCGGGGACTGAATGATAAGTTACTTT
>DATIKA010000288.1:0-6991 GCA_035478055.1 Candidatus Limnocylindrales bacterium
AGGTCCCAAGGGTTGGGCTGTTCGCCCATTAAAGCGGTACGTGAGCTGGGTTCAGAACGTCGTGAGACAGTTCGGTCCCTATCTGTCGTGGGCGTAGGAAACTTGAGAGGGGCTGCCCCTAGTACGAGAGGACCGGGGTGGACGGACCGATGGTGTACCAGTTGTCGTGCCAACGGCATTGCTGGGTAGCTACGTCCGGGAAGGATAAGCGCTGAAAGCATCTAAGCGCGAAACCTGCCTCAAGATAAGGTTTCCCACTCTTAATGGAGTTAAGACCCCAGGTAAACGACCTGGTTGATAGGCCGGGAGTGTAAGGGCAGTAATGCCTTCAGCGGACCGGTACTAATCGGTCGAGGACTTGGTCCGAAATTTAACCAAACCACTATGCAGTCTTGAGAGAGCAGCTCTGAGCCGAAAAGCGGTGAGCGTTTGTAAAGAAGAGGTATTGCCAGCGGTGCTGCCGCTTCCAAGTGCCTCTCTGGAAGTCTCACCGGTGAGGTCTTAAGATTGCACCTCAACCATTTCTGGTGGATATCGCGGAGGGGTCACACCCGTTCCCATCCCGAACACGGAAGTTAAGTCCTCCAGCGCCGATGGTACTCGGGGCGAGAGCCCCCGGGAGAGTAGGTCTCCGCCAGAAAAATTATTCAAACCACACAGCCCCCCTGGAAACAGGGGGGCTGTGTGGTTTGGAGAAGTATTGCATTAAAAGAGTCCTGAAATATTTAACTTATAAAGGCTTGTGAAACCGAGTCGCTATAAAACTGTGGGCAGTGATAGATGTAAGAACCAACGCGCCGCCCAGTAAAGACCATGGCCCCGGGGCCTCCCCCAAAAAAAGAAAAACCCAGATGGGGTTAAAAAGAGGCTCAATCAAGGTGGTAATCGATGCTGTCATAGCGGTCACATGCTTTATAGCTACAGAATAAAGGAAGTAAGGCAAACCTAATTGAAAAATACCCAGAAAAACTACTCCTAGCGAACTGCTTAAGTCAGGCGTAGCGGAACCTAAAACGAAAGGGATTCCGAGTAAGAAGGCCAGAATATTTCCCAAGATGACTGTGTCTATGGTTGAAGAATCTTTTTGTTTACGCAAGAATACGATAAGGAAACCGAACGCAAGGCCACTTAAAATGGCGATAAAATTACCCCAGAGGTTTCCGACCGAAAGATCATCCAGGAAAAAAAGAACCATGCCGGCCAGGGTAATCGTGATAATTGCCCAATCTTTGCGAGTGATTTTTTCTTTAAGCAGCCATCCGGAAAGCAAAGCGACATGAATGGGCGCCGTGTATTGCAGCATGATCGCATTGGCTGCTGTGGTTAATGTTGTAGCCACAACGAATGTAGTCACTGTGATAGCGTAAGCGGTGGCTCCGATTAATTGGTTGGAAGAAAAGGTAAAAATAGGTAATTTTTTTGTAATCAGTAAAATCGTCAGGATAGCGATGGCACTTCTCCCGCTGGCGACAGCCATGGGATGCCAGTCGATCAGCTTGATCAGAAGGCCGCTCGAGCTCCATAAAACCGCGGCGGCCAGCAGCATCCGCAAAGCTTTGCCTCGATTCGCTGCCTGGAATGCAATAACGCTTTCGTGCATGAAGATTCTCCTTTCAGAAACACATTGCGTGCCATAATATGTTAAAGTGCCGATACAGCGAAAAGCGTCAGGCTGCCGCACTAACCTGATATGCAGCTCTAGAGAGAGTTTAGCTGCATTATCTCAATGGTAAGACGTAGAAGAGAATAGAAAAGAAATGACAGATGCTGCCCCCCAGTACGAAAAGGTGCCATATCGCATGCATTAGCAATCGTTCACTCATCGCATAAAAGACCATCCCCAGAGTATATGCCAGCCCTCCGGCGGCGAGTAGAATAACGCCGTTTAGTGGTAAGGCCTGCAGGAGATCGCCAATTGAAAAAACAATCATCCAACCCATAAGCAGGTAAAAAAGTGTCGATACAACTATGTGTCTGTTGATAAAGAAAGTTTTATAAAGAATACCGGTTAATGCCAACCCCCAAATTACTCCGAACATCACCCAACCGGAGGTGCCTTGAAGCGTAACCAGAGTGAAGGGAGTGTAGGTGCCGGCAATGAGCAGGTATATCGCAGAGTGATCAATAATGCGCATGATGTATTTTAGACGCGGCTTTTGGATGCTGTGGTAAAGAGTCGACGCAAGGTACAGGATAACGAGGGTTGAACCGTAGATGCTAAAGCTGACTATATGCTCTGCGTCACCGTGAATACTGGCAAACACAACCAGCAGCACTAACGCAGCAACTGCCAGCAGAGCTCCGATACCGTGCGTGATGGAGTTGGCAATCTCGTTTATTAATGTAACCCTATCTGTGTATTCCACATGAAAACCTCCGTTACTGAACCAGGTCAGGATTCCCGGATGATGGCACCCGGCTTTCACCCGGCAGATTGGGTTCATAGCTTACACTCGTCTGATCAGGCTGCCATGTTCCACGCTATATGGTCCTGTTCCAGCCATTTCCCCAGTTTTACTATTCTGAAGCGGGCAGTCGCCCGAAGGATCTGTTGATGACGATCAGTTCAGCTGTTTCCATAGCCTCTTCCAGCAGGGCACCGATGTCAAGGTTGGCTTCCGCCACTATAATCGCTGCAAGTTTTGGTTTTGTAACCGGGTTTTCAGGCACAAAAAGGGTGCAGCAGTCGTCATACGGCCTAATCGACACATCGTATGTGTTGATCTTTCGGGCAATGCTGATAATGTCGAGTTTGTCCATACCGACCAGCGGTCTCAGCACAAGCATGTCTGTAGCCTCTTCGATCACGTGAAGGCTTTCCAGCGTCTGGCTGGCTACCTGGCCTAAATTTTCGCCTGTAACGATTGCGTGTAAACCGCGCTTATCGCTGAGCATTTCAGCCAAACGGAACATCATACGCCGCAGAAGGATTATGCTCAAATCTTCTGGGCACTTTGACCGCAGTTCTTTCTGGATAGAAGCAACATTGATCAGATGCAGCGGCATCTTGCCACCGAACAGGACTAATTTGCGGCCCAAATCGATTACTTTTTCACGTGAACGCTGACTGGTAAAGGGAAAACTATGGAAATGCAGAGCCTCAATAAACAGTCCGCGTTTCATCGCTAGCCAACCGGCAACCGGGCTGTCGATACCGCCGGATAGCAGTAACAGAGAACGACCGGACGATCCTAGCGGTAGCCCGCCGGGTCCAGCAACTCGATTCAAGTAAAGGAAAGCGTTTTTGAAGCCGATTTCGACCGCGATTTTAAAGGATGGCTGGTGCAGATCGACATTAAGGTTTGGAAAGCGCTGCAGCAAAAAAGCGCCGACCAATCGGCTGATTTCCGGAGAAGTGTATGGGAAATCTTTATTTGACCGCCGGGCATCCACGCGAAAAGTATTTTTAGCCGGCGGTACTGAAGCCACTGTCTCGGCGGCACTTCCCATGATTTCATCTAAGTTCAGCCCGGTTTCGCACACTGTGCTCAGCGAAACAATCCCGAATACCCTGCTCAGGCAGTCGAGCATTTGTTCATGTTTTTCTTCCGGGCCGGCAACAATAAAACGGCCGTGTAGCTTAGTTACGTCATCGGTGTACTCATTAACAGCAGCCTTGATGTTGCGTTGCAATAGTTGTTCGAAATAACGGCGATTCCTACCCTTCAGGGCTAGTTCGCCATAACGTACCAGTATACGGGATATCACATGGGCACACCTCGCTTTCAGGCGGCAAATACCTTTACCTTTTTTTCTGTTTGCCCGGATAAATACACTGTAATACAAGTTGTTTGATTATACGGAAGTGCTCTCAACACCTTTTTTTCAATATCATAGGCGATAGTTCTTTTACTGCAGCAACCGTTTCCCTGACCGCTGTTTCAACTTCGGCTTCGGTATTTATGTGCGAAAAACTGAAACGAATGGCGCTGTCAAGTCGGCTGCCCCGCAAACCGATTGCCTGCAATACGTGACTGGGTTCAGGGCGGCGCGCGTGGCAGGCTGAGCCGGCTGAAGTGAAGATGCCACGCTGCTCCAGAGCATGGAGCAAAACTTCAGCTTTAATGCCGGGGAAAGATAGGTTGAGGATGTGCGATGCACCTTCCGGGTTTGCGGTGCCGTTTACAAAGAATTTCAGATCATTTTTCTGCAACCCCAGGCAAAACAAAAAATTTAACTTTTCAAGAAAGGATTTTTTTAGCGGTTGGTCTTTTTCGGTAATTTTTGCGGCTAACCCGAAACCGGCAATTCCGGCTGTGTCCTCGGTTCCCGGTCGTAGTCCTTTTTCCTGATTGCCGCCTTGCATTAGCGGCTGCAAGCGAACTCCTTCCCTGATCCATAAACAGCCGCTTCCTTTGGGTCCATGAATTTTATGTGCACTGCAACTGACCAGGTCTGCCTGCCAGGCACTAAGCTCGAGCGGCAGTCTGGCAAAAGATTGCACTGCATCAATATGGAAAATAGCGGAGCTGTGCCTTTTAATCAAAGCCCCTATTTTTTTCAGTGGTTGGATAGTGCCGATTTCATTATTCACATGACCGATGCTTACCATGATGGTATTTTCATTGATTACACGTTCAAGTTCATCCAAGGCGATGAATCCCGCGTCGTTGACTGGCAGGTAGCTTACCATGAAGCCTTCTTGTTCCAGAAACCGGCAGCAGTTTAAAACCGAGTGGTGCTCGATAGAGCTGGTTATGATGTGGTTTCCCTGGCGCCGCCGCTGGTGAACATTACCCTTAATAGCCAGATTATTGGCTTCGGTTCCGCCAGAAGTAAAATAAATTTCGTTTTCCCGCCCCCTAAAAAGGCGTGCTATCTCGCAGCGGGCTTGTCCGATGATCCGTTCTGAGTCCAGACCCTTCGCATGCATCGAAGAAGGGTTGCCATATACTTCTCCCTGCACTTTGGCCATCAGATCGATAACGGTATCATAAGGCCGGGTAGTAGCACTATTATCCAGGTAAATAGCGGTCACAAGAAACCCTCCTGTTGGGCCCAAAACATTACAACAGCCTGGTTGTCGGGAACAATGGGGCAGTCCAAGGGTTTTAAAAGCCTCCCGACGAACCATTACCCGCTGGCTGTATGATCATAAATTTAAACAAACAGAAAAACAAAGCAATAAAAAACCCGGGTTTCCCCGGGTTTTGTGGCAAAGGCAAATCACACCGATACCACTGCTTTAACTGCTGGTATTTCCTGCATTAATGTCTTCTCGAT
The DNA here is from genome assembly GCA_035478055.1 of Candidatus Limnocylindrales bacterium. GTDB lineage: Bacteria > Bacillota > Dethiobacteria > DTU022 > DTU022 > DATIKA01. Next base: position 5,224 of record DATIKA010000288.1, read on the forward strand.
GCCCTGTTTTAAGGTAACGGTCGCCATCGGACAACCGCCGCAGGCACCGGTTAATCTCACGCTGACTATGCCGTCGTCGCTTACCTCAACCAGTTCAACGTTGCCGCCGTCCCTTTGCAGGGCGGGGCGGATCTTATCCAAAGCTTTTTCAATCTGTTCTTTCAATTTAAAGGGCCTCCTCACTAAGGTCTGATGTATAATCTGGACTACCAACCATATTATATCATAATCTAAAGCTATGTCAGTTCATAAATCTTCAGCTGGCAACATATTTTGTAACTTTTAGCGATTGGTACCCGGAGCATCAGTGCATCGAACCCCCACTGGTAATATTTTATAAGCATGATCGCGAACCATTGACACAAACTTGGTAATCACCCATAATAACCGTAGATTAGAGTATCTTTTAAGGAGCTACCTGGCCCATGGAACGTGAAGTGCTGCACGAGAAAATTAAGGCTTTGAAAAAAGAACGTAACGCCGTTATACTTGCCCACAATTACCAGATTGAAGAAGTCCAGGATGCAGCCGATTATGTCGGCGATTCATTTGAACTGAGTCGTATTGCTGCTTCATCGGGAGCGGATGTGATTGTTTTTTGCGGTGTTCATTTTATGGCTGAAAGTGCGGCTATCCTGTCGCCGGATAAAACGGTGTTGTTACCTGAGCTGGCAGCCGGCTGCCCCCTTGCTGATATGATTACTGCGGAGGATCTCCGGCGCATGAAAAAAGAGCACCCGGGTGCTGCGGTGGCGATCTACATCAACTCATCAGCTGCGGTCAAGGCTGAAAGTGACATCTGTGTTACCTCGGCTAATGCAGTGGCAGTGGTTAACTCTTTAAATGAAGACAGAGTTATATTTGCTCCTGACGCCAATCTGGCACATTTTGTTGCCTGCAGAACGCAGAAAACGATTATTCCCTGGCCGGGCTATTGCATCACTCACCACCGGGTTGATCCTGAGGATATTACCCGGGCGCGCTCGGCTCACCCGACTGCTATGGTTGTGGTGCACCCTGAATGCCGACCCGCGGTTGTAGCCCTGGCCGATGCTGCTCTTGGCACAGGAGGAATGATTCGTTATGCGCACGAAAATGAAGCCACAGAGATGATTATCGGCACGGAAATGGGAATGCTCTACCGCTTGAAGAAAGAGTGCCCTTCAAAAAAATTCTACCTTCTTTCCGCTGGTTTAATCTGTCCCAATATGAAGTACACAACTTTGGAAAAAGTAGCTTCCGCCCTTGAGCGTATGGAACACCGGATAACAGTTCCTGAGCCGATCAGAGAAAAGGCGGCGATTAGCCTCAGGCTGATGATGGAGGTTCCCATAAGCTAGGAGGGTCTTGAGCGTGGTCACAGCTGGGAAACCCTGTCAGCTTTCGGAAAACGAAAGCGCTGACTTCATCATCATTGGTTCCGGTATTGCCGGTCTTTATACGGCCATCCGGTTAGCTGAACACGGCCGGGTAACGGTGTTGAGCAAACAAGAATTGATTGCCGGGAATACCTGGTTTGCCCAGGGAGGTATAGCTGCAGCCTTTTCTCCGGAAGATTCGCCGACACATCACTTTAACGATACCTGGCAGGCCGGGGTATGTTTTGGGGATCGCCTTGCGATCAGCGCACTGGTCGAAGAGGCACCAGCCCGCATTAATGACCTGCTCGAACTTGGTGTCAAGTTTGACAGTGAAAAGGGTGTTATTGCCCTGGGACGTGAAGGTGCTCATTCACGAAAGCGGATTCTGCATATTGGCGGAGATGCCA
>DATIKA010000289.1:0-3539 GCA_035478055.1 Candidatus Limnocylindrales bacterium
ACTGGCAAGTACCGCCGCAGGAAGCCCTCGTTTTTCAACAGCCCGCCGGAGAGAACGGCCAAATTGATATAACATATGATAAGGTTGAAGCCCTATTGTCAAGTGCAAACCGGGTACAGACACGCCGGCCTGCTGCAAGTAATAAAGCGGTACCATGGCGCCGTGATCGAGTGCTTCACCGCCGTGGATGCTGTGTTCCCGTCCGCTGATCAATACAGGTTTGATGCTTTCGGTGGCAGTCTCACTTTCAAGTAGTTCGATTAAATACTTGTCAGTTTGAAAAGCAATCCGAATCTCCGGAAACCCAAACCGACCAAAATGACCGGTTAACTGATCATCGGTCAAAACGGTCGGTCCTTCGCGCGCAATACGGCCATGTGGGGTAATTATGATCAGGATTTCCGGCTTTGCCTCTTTAATCCTGCGGCAAAGTACTTGCATCCCCTCCACAGTCCTTTCTACCTTGCTCAACTCAGTACGTCCTATAGCAGGAATAATTAACGGAGGATGCGGGGCAACACCGATTATCGAAAGCATGAACTATACACCTACCTCCAGTTCTGAAGACTGAACATGCAAAAAGACAAACCCGTCTCCACTCAGGCCCTGTATATTAGTATTTCAGTTTCAGTATATCAAATAGACATCTCTTAAACAATTATACGTTTACATAACTTTGCTCTTCTTAACTTCCACTTCTCATCGCGACAGAGAGAAAATAATGACTGCAACTTGACTTATTTATGCAAATAACCTAACCTGTTGGTAGCCTTGATTATTTTTAACAAAAATAAGGAGCATACAAGTATGAGCAGTGAATATAGGGATGTAGATAAATTTACAGGAGCCATCCAGGCTATTTTTCCCAAACTCATGCACTACCTTAACGCCGAGGAAAACCGGGAACTAACCGGATTGGGGATTACCCCAAGCCAGATTAACGCTCTGCTGGTGCTCTACTTCCAGGATAACCTGACTATGGGTAAACTTAGCTCTGAAATTTATCTGGCGGAAAGCGCGGCCACCAGGTTGGTAAACCGCCTGGTTAACCTTAACCTGGTCAAGCGGCGTGGCGATGACAAAGACCGCCGGGTAGTACGGGTAGCACTGACTTCTTACGGGCGACAGCTTTCTCTCCTGGTTTTTGAAAGACGCTCTTATCGTTTCAACAACCTGGCTAAACGGCTCCATCCAACTGAACGGGAAAATCTGATCGTTTCCCTTCAGTCTGTACTACGCGGTTTCGAAGATCTGGAACAAACGATCAAAACAGCAGATGATGACACCGGTAATAACCTGGAAAGCTGATGCCAGTTCAATTAATCAGGCCGAGAACCATCTTTCAATTGCCGGCCAGAGGAATGGAGCCGTGACAGCATTTTAGAGCACGCTGTGCCGAAACAGCCCGTATCGTTATTGTCCCTTCTGCTGGCCTTTTTGAAAATAGGTGCCTTCACCTTCGGTGGCGGGTATGCCATTTTACCGGCGATCCAGAAGGAGGCGATAGATAACCACAAATGGGTTGATCAGGCTACTTTTGCCGATATCCTGATCATAACCCAAAGCATGCCAGGTCAACTTGCATTGAATAGCGCTATCCAAATAGGAATCAAGATGCGCGGAATTCCCGGCGGCCTGATCGCTGCCTTCGGTGTCACTGCCCCCTCGGTATTAATAATCCTCACCGTTGCCGCTTTCTTTTTTCCGATATACCGGGATAATATTTATGTTCAGGCTGCCTTCTACGGACTCCGACCGGCAGTGGTGGCAATGATCGCGGGTGCAGCTGTAAGGATGGGGCGTGATATTTTGTGCGGTCGAAACGCTGTCATCCTTTGCGCAGCTTTGCTGATAGCAGCCGTTATTTTTCAAATTCATCCTATCGCTTTTCTGACAGCCGGCGGCCTGCTCGGCTTGCTAGTTTGCAAAAGGAAAATGGTATGATGGTAGTATTACTACTCTCTCTTTACTGGACATTTTTTAAAATTGGTCTGTTTACATTCGGCGGAGGCTATGCCATGATTCCCCTCATGAAAGAAGAGGTTATCACCCGACACGGCTGGCTCACCGCTACAGAATTCCTTGATGTTATTGCTATAGCCGAAATGACTCCGGGACCGGTATCGATTAACGCCGCCACTTTTATCGGTTTCCAAACCGCCGGTGTAGTCGGCTCGTTGACAGCAACACTGGGAGTGATTACCCCTTCACTGGTGCTCTTGCTGTTGCTGTCCCGTATTTTATTTCGTTTGATCAGAAACCCACGCGCCGAAAACTTCTTGCAAGGTTTGCGTGCCGCATTTGTGGCCTTGATTTTTCTAGCCGCCTTTTCACTGGGGCAGTTAGCGATCATCGATGTCCCCACCATCATAATCTTCATTTCCTTATTTATAGCAAACCTCTTCCTCTCCATAAACCCCATTTACTTTATCACTACCGGGGCAATCCTTGGCTTAATATTTTTCCCCTTTTAGAAGCGGGATCTTTGCAGCACTCATGCTAAATGTTATAATGTTCGTATAAAATAAATTGCAAGCTCCGAACCTCTCCACCTAATGCCGCTAAAGGCTATGGTGAGGGGTCTGGGTTGGGGGAGAAATCCCCCCGCCTCCCGTATTTGGAAAGGAGACCAACGCCGTCAGGTCGTGTTTCCTTACCAGGGGAAGCGCGGCTTATTTATTTGAACAGGGGTGTTCGAATGAAGTTAATGCAGGTAACTGATCCTGACATTGTTCTGGAACTGATTGAAAAACATTTCGCGCCGCTAAAAAGCGAAAATATAACTTTGGAACAGGCTGGCGGACGCTGCCTTGTTGATGAAATTCTTGCCCCGGAAGATGTGCCCGGCTTCAACCGCTCCACGGTGGATGGCTTTGCGCTTGCAGCCAGTGACAGTTTCGGAGCCGGCGAAGGGTTGCCGGCAATACTTGAATGTATTGGTGAAGGGTTAATGGGCAAAGAAGCCCCACCGATTACAGCCGGCCAATGTTGCCTGGTCCACACTGGTGGTATGCTGCCCGAAGGGGCAGATGCGGTGATGATGATGGAAGATACAGATGTAATGGGCACGATGATACATGGCTTCAGGCAGGTGGCACCGGGTGAAAATGTAATCCACCGCGGTGAAGACCTGCGGTGCGGAGCCATCGCTCTTCCCGGGGGACACCGCCTTCGCGCACCGGAAATAGGTATGCTTGCTTCACTGGGAATTACTGAAGTAAAGGTGCGCCGCCAACCGGTGATCGGTTTTTTTTCGAGTGGCGATGAATTGGTTGGCTACCATACAAGCAAACTGGAACCAGGACAAATCAGGGATAGCAACGCGCCCGCTTTGCTTTATTTAGCCTCCCAGTGCGGGACGGCGGTTAAATACGGTGGCATTCTGCCCGATGACTTTCCGGTATTTTTGGAAAAAAGCCGCACGATGTTAAATGAAGTGGACTTCCTTGTTTTTTCCGGAGGAAGTTCTGTCGGCAGCCGCGATTTTACAGCCCGAACCATGCAGGAGCTGGGCAATCCCGGCGTATTGGTGGAAGGCA
>DATIKA010000290.1:0-2436 GCA_035478055.1 Candidatus Limnocylindrales bacterium
GGAGCGGTGTTGGCAATAGACAGAATCTGCGACAGGCCCAACTGATCAAGATGTTTCAAATTTAGAGGACCGTGTTTCTGAATAACATGGAGTAAGGTATTGGAACCCTGATCACCATACATAGCCGCATCGGGAAGGGCACCTGCTCCGGCTCCATCCAAAACAACAACTATCGCTCTTTTGGAGTTTTCCTCAGGCTCTGGGGTGGGCTTTATCATAAACATTCCGTATTTTGTTTCGCGTAACCTGGGTATAAATCTGTGTAGTCGCAATATCGGAATGACCAAGCATTTCTTGCACAGAGCGCAAATCCGCACCGTTTTCCAGCAGGTGTGTGGCAAATGAGTGGCGCAGCGTATGAGGTGTAATATCATTGGGGACGTTAGCCTTGCGAGCATGTTTCTTCAGGATCTTCCAGAACCCCTGCCTGGTCAGGCGGCAGCCGTGGTGATTGACAAATAAAGCTTTTTCACTATTGGAGTGAACCATTTTTACCCGCGATCTTTTCAGGTAATCAACAACAGAGTTGATTGCCATAGAGCCTACCGGCACGATACGCTCTTTCATCCCCTTACCAGTGCAGCGAAGTAAGCCAACCTTCGGATCAAAATCGGTGGTATTCAAGGATACAAGTTCCGAGACACGGATGCCTGACGCATAGAGAAGCTCCAGCATCGCTTTATCCCGCAAACCATTGTGTTCACCCGGCATAGGCTGGCAGAGAAGCAGATCCACTTCCCCTGTTGTCAGAACCCGGGGCAGTTTTTTCTCGATACGCGGAGATTCCAGCTCCTGCGCGGGGTTCTTATCGATTATTCCTTCCTGTAACAGAAATTTGAAAAAAGAACGAATCGAAACAGTGGTGCGCGAAATAGTCGATGCAGCGTTACCGCTGTTTTTCAGCTCACTTAAAAAAAGAATGATGGCATTTCGATCAACCGTTACCGGATTGGTTACCTGCTGCTTATTCATAAAAGCTATGAATTTGTTGAGATCGCGCCGGTATGATTCCAACGTATTCCGGGCCAGTCCTTTTTCAACCGTCAAATATACAATATATTTGCTTAACTGCTCTTGCATATCCCGGGTTAACCTCGCAATGAAAGTGTCAGTGTGTTCCATTCTATACCGTTCTAAAAATACCTGCCTGGATCTTTGCGAAAAAAAAATTTTTTTAATTTAGCAGCAATTTTTATTTCTTTGAATAAAAGCATATTGTAAAGCGATGATGGTCTTGGCATCTTTAACCTGTCCCCTGGCAACCATCTGCAGCGCCTCGCCCAGAGGCACCTTTACCACCCTCAGTTCTTCATCCGGATCCTGAACAGGAGAAACGGCAGCAGTGAGTGTAATCGCCTGGAATAGATATATTTTCTCATCACAAAAACCTGGCGAAGCATAAAACCAGAGCACTTCTTTCCAGGACTCGCCGACCAGACCCGTCTCTTCCAGCAGCTCCCGGCGGGCACAATGCAGCGGATCTTCGTGCGGTTCAATTTTACCGGCCGGTATTTCCAGAAGTATTTCCCCGGCAGACTGGCGGTACTGTCTTACGAATACAACCCTTTCCTGATCATCTAAAGCAAGAATAGCGACGGCACCCGGATGCTCAACGATTTCACGAAATGTTTTCTTCCCATCCGCCATTTTGACCTGATCCTGCCGGACATTGATAATTTTACCCCGGTACAGGTAACTGGTAGATAATGTTTCCTCCGGCAAAAGCTCCATTTACTGTCCAACTCCTGTGTTTAATTTGGATCGCGATCAGGCTTTTGCTTTTTTGAAACGCTGTGCTCTCTCCAGAAGGCTGTCTGCATGCTGAAGACTGACCCGATCGATACTGGCGCCATCCAGCATACGAGCCAATTCTTCTCGCCTCTCGTCAGCGGACAGTTTGGCCGCCATCGTTAAAGTTCTGTCAGCAGCAGCTTCTTTAAAAAGTTGATAATGGCCGTCAGCCATCGCCGCAATCTGGGAACTGTGGGTTACACAAAGAACCTGGTGGTGCTCAGCCAGATGAGCCAGTTTTTCAGCAACTGCCTGCACTGTAGCGCCACCAATACCGGCATCAACCTCGTCGAAAATCAAGGTAGGTACGAGATCCTGCCGGGCCAGAATCGACTTCAGGGCTAGCATCACGCGTGAAACTTCTCCTCCGGAAATAATCTTGGCCAATGGTTTAACCGCTTCGCCGCGGTTGGCCGAAAAAAGAAATTCAACCTGCTCCATTCCTTTTGCCGAAAAAGTACCCTTTTCGACAAACTTAACTTCGAATCTGGCATCTGGCAGGGCCAATTCCGTGAGGCAATCTTCCAGAAGTCTTTCCAATGAAGCAGCGGTCATACGGCGGTGATGGCGTAAAACCAGGCTTTCTTCCCTGAGCAGCTTCTCGATCGCTCTTATTTCATTCTCAAGCTGTGCAACAACGGCCTC
>DATIKA010000291.1:0-16001 GCA_035478055.1 Candidatus Limnocylindrales bacterium
ATCTGCATATTCACGGCGCAAACGGCTTTGACACCATGGACGCCAATGAAGAGGCCATTCACGGTATGGGACGGTTTTTGGTACGTCATGGCGTAACCGCTTATTTGCCAACTACGGTTACGGCTTCCCTGGAGGACACTCAAGCCGCAATCGCCAATGTCAGAGCATGTCCCCAGCCTGATGACGGGGCGCAACATCTGGGCATTCACCTTGAAGGCCCTTATTTAAATCCCAACTTCAAAGGTGCACAGTCTCTAGAATTTTTACGCCTTCCAGACCCGAAGGATTATTCTCTCTGGCTTACCGATGGAACGGTCCGCCTGATCACCCTGGCGCCAGAACTTGACGGTGCCCTGGAGTTGATTGATGCCGGTGTAAAAGCGGGGATTGAATTTGCGGTTGGACATTCCGGAGCGAACTATGGGCAGGTCACAACCGCCGCTGAACGCGGGCTGCGCCAAGCCTCCCATCTTTTCAATGGAATGATTGAACTGCATCACCGTTTCCCCGGCGTGGTCGGTGCTGTGTTAATGGACCAAAGAATAACACCGCAGCTCATTGTAGATGGCGTACACTTGCACCAGGTAATTGTTGACATGGTGCAAAAATTAAAAGGTGCTACTAACACTATTTTAATTACCGATGCGATCAGGGCCGTGGGTTTAGTCGACGGTGAATATACCCTGGGCGACCAGAAAGTTTATGTCCAAAACGGAATTGCCCGTACCGAAAACGGCAACCTGGCAGGCAGCACGCTGACCATGATCCGGGCGCTAAAGAACGTTATCGCGTTCACCGGTATTTCCCTACCCAAAGCTATAACCATGGCTTCCACAGCCCCGGCCTATGCTCTGGGGCTTCGAGGTAAAAAGGGAGTCTTACTGGAAGGAGCAGACGCCGACCTGATCTTTTTGAACCAGGATTTCGATGTGTGTTTAACCATGGTTGGAGGAAAAGTAGTGTTCAAAAAGGAACCGCAAGCTGATAAAAATTAATGGTAGCCTTAAGTTTTATAATGTTCATTACCGCAATAAAGTATAAACTTGCTGCTCTCCTTGCACCGCCGGTATTGCGGCTGACATTAACATTTTGCCTCTCATATGTGACATTCTATCTCAATAATAAAAAAATACAGCATAATCACGAGAGAACTACACCCCTATCACAGCAAATCACCGCGCGAATGCACTTGACACCGGGAAGCAGAGACGGTAGAATGTGCATCAACAACTTAGTTAAACGCAATGATCGGGAACAGTAGATCTCACTTTCAGGCTTCAGAGAGCCGGCGGCAGGTGTAAGCCGGTGCCGGAATGGGAAGCGAAATTACACCCGGAAGCGGCGGACCAAAAAGCACTGCCTAGTAGGCTCCGACGGAATCCTCCCGTTAAACAAAGGAAAAGGCATTGGCCTGATCAAGGCAGTGTCTTATACAAGTGGGCTGTTGTGGCCAATTCGGGTGGTACCGCGGAATAAAATCCGTCCCTGTGGGGGCGGTTTTTTTGTTTACCATAAACTGCATGTAAAGCAATATAAATTGAAATGGGGTGTATGCAATGATCATTGTTTTTAATCGCGGCGTCCAAAAGGAAGAAGTGCAGGCAGTTGCCGACAGGCTTGAGCAAGCAGGCCTGGGTGTTCATTTATCCGTTGGGCAGTTCAGAACTATCATGGGCGCAATCGGTGATGAAAAGCTTGTTCAGGAAATGGGTCTTGAGGCACTGCCCTTTATCGAAAAAGTTTTACCAATCACCAAACCGTATAAATTGGTCAGCAGGGAAGCCCAACAAGAAAACTCGGTTTTTAACCTGGGCAATTGCACTATCGGCAGTAATGAAATCGTGCTGATGGCAGGGCCGTGTTCCGTGGAAAGCGAAGAACAGGTTCTGGAAACAGCCCTTCGTATCAAAGAAGCCGGAGCAAAGATCTTACGCGGTGGGGCATTCAAACCGCGCACTTCACCGTACTCTTTTCAGGGTCTGGAGAAAGCCGGTTTATTAATTCTGGCTCGGGTCAAAGAAAAGACCGGCCTGCCCATCGTTACTGAAGTCATGGATCAGCATACAGTAGGGCTGGTCAATGAATACGCCGACATTATACAGGTTGGCGCGCGTAATATGCAAAACTTCTACCTGTTAAAAGAATTGGGGAAATTAAACAAACCTATTCTGTTGAAAAGAGGCATCTCAGCCACCATCGAAGAGTGGCTGATGTCTGCGGAATATATCTTGTCCGGTGGTAATCACCAGGTGATCCTTTGTGAAAGGGGCATTCGCACTTTCGAAACAGCCACCCGCAATACTCTGGATCTCTCGGCGATATCAGTGGTGAAACATTTGAGCCATCTGCCGGTTATCGTGGATCCCAGTCATGGCACAGGCTTCTGGCGTTGGGTGCCTTCCATGAGCCTCGCCGCTGTGGCAGCCGGCGCTGACGGCCTGATCATTGAAGTCCACCCTCGCCCTCATGAGGCGCTTTGTGACGGTGCCCAATCGCTGACGCCAGAAAAATTCAAAGATCTAACGGAGGCCCTGCATAAGATCGCTGCCGCCTGCGGTAAAACATTCTAACATTTGCCATGTTGACGCTACTCCGGTTTACGGGACACTGAGCTGACAGGCAACAGGCCTGTCAGCAGACTGAAAAGAAACCCTGGCGGCAAATAATTACCGTTACCCGGATCTACATTGGATGGAATGTAACTTGAGAGGGAATCGAATCTGCGGGCATAAACACTTGCATGCGGTCTGTAGTAATGCCAACGGGCCGCCGCGCCGAGAGTAAGATTAATAATATGTGACTGGAGACCATAGAGTCATTGCCCCAGCAGAAAAGAGAACCTTTACTCCGCAAGTGGTGTGGACACAACAGGACGCGAGAAACGTCCCCCTGTCCTCCTCTTTAAACGCGCTTAGCGTGATGCTTCAAACTGTCAAAGAGCTTATTGCTTAACGATTTTCCACCACGATATTCCATGCCAGCCAGGTAAAGTTTCTGCACTTCAAGTTGCTGCAAATCCTGAGGCTGCATTTGCAGCGGATTGCGGTTTAAAATCACCATATCGGCGATCTTCCCGCTTTCAAGGCTGCCCCTGTCTTTTTCATCGAAAGATGTCCAGGCAACATTGTAAGTAAACATGCGCAAAGCGTCGGCAATACTGACCGATTGTTCCGGATTGCTGTGGTTACATGCCCCATAGATACCTTCAATCGGATTGGGTGCTGTTACCGGACCGTCCGAACCACCGCTGATGCGTATACCCAGCTTCATCATTTTTTTTAGCGGTGAACTTTTTAAAGACCTTTCACCAAGAATGCTCGCCAGGTATTCTGCCGGTTCGAGTGGCGATACCAAAAAAGCTGGCTGAAGCGTTACCCCTATTTCCAATTGAGCGATCTTTTCGAGGATTGGTTCGGGAATCAAACAGGCGTGAATCAGGGTGTGACGGTGATCTGTTCTCGGGTAATCGAGCAATGCGGCCTCGATCGCCCTAACTGCCTGTACTACAGCAGCATCACCAATGCAGTGCAACTGCATTTGCAGACCGGCCCGGTTTGCTTTTTTGGCAAAGTCGACAACATGATCATCAGAATAAAAGAGTATGCCACTGTTTTGCGCATCATCGGAATACGGTTCCAGCAAGGCAGCATCTCTTGCCCCAAAACAACCATCGAGAGCACAGGCAAAACAACCGCCGATACGGGAAAGCTTCCGCTTTAAAACTTTTTCGACCTCCATGGTTTGAAAATAGACCCGAAATTGAATTGGCGATCCTTTACCCACAAACCGTACCAGGTCAACATCCATGTCTTTGGGAAAACCGACCCCTTCAGTGGTATGCACCATTCCGACACCATACCCAGCCAACGTGTCAACGGCAGCGTAGACATGCTTCACAAGACTTAAAACTGGTATCTTACCGGAAATATAATCGGTGGCTTTAAGGAACGCTTCGTAGAAAAACTGACCTGAATCAGCATTAAAACCGCGGAGTAGCTTTATTTCCGAAGGCAGCAGCCCCAGTGCTTTACTGTTCCCCACAGAAGAATGACCATCATAGCAAACCAGATAAATCGGACGATCAGCAACGACAGCATCCAATTCTGCTCTGGTAACCAAGCGTTTTTCCTGCAGCGTATGTTTGGAGTGCCCGAAACCAAATAAAACCTTCACTTTCGGCTCAGAATCAGCATATTCCCTGATAATCGACCCAATATCAGCAATGCAGGTGGCGGAGCGGACGTCAAATGTTACATTAAAAAGCGCCCAGCTAGAAAAATGAATGTGCCCATCGCCAAAAGCAGGAAGCAGCGCCTGTAGACCCAGATCAATAACTGCGGAACTATCAGCGTAGACTGATGGCAGCTCATTGCCGACATAGATAATCTTGCCTCTGTCTTCCACCAGGTATTTTAATACGCCCCCATTCTGGTCACAAGTAACAATATCACCATGAAATATTTGCATGGTTTTCCATTACACACCCCTTTTTCGTCAGATTTGCTGTTAAAATACTTATCTTTCCGCTATAACTGAAAGAAAGATGTTGACTATTTCAGGATCAAACTGGCTTCCGGCATGTTTTCTCAGTTCTTCCACTGCTTCGGCAACTGATTTTGCCTTGTCGTAGGGCCGTTTATTGGTCATGACATCAAAAGCATCCGCCACAGCCAGGATGCGACACTCCACCGGGATCTCGGTTTCTTTTAACCCTAGAGGGTAACGGCTGCCATCCCAACGTTCGTGATGCTTTAAGATCAGGTCGGCCACTCCGGATAAGTCCGCCACTGAAGAGGCAATCCGGTAACCTTTTGCAGAATGTTCGCGCATAACCTCCCACTCTTCAGCACTGAGCGGGCCAGGTTTGAAGAGGATCTTGTCAGGAATGCCTACCTTGCCCAGGTCGTGCACCTGGGCAAGGAGAACCAGATCCGAGAGCTGATGTACCGAGAGGTCGCATTCTTCGCCAACCACCTGGCAAAGTTCCTCGAGACGACGGGCATGCCCTTCAGCAATGTAATCTCTTTCCCCCAGAGTCGCCAGTAAGCTCTGGACAATATTGCTCCTGCTGCTGCCACTGCGGGACAGCTTATCGCGATACATCAAGTCATCGGCATGTATAAAAAGGTCTTTGAGGGATAGAGCGCTGTTTTCCGCTGTGGCCACACCTACCGAGATCCCTATGGGCAGTTCTTCGTGCTCGTGGTTGTATTGTTTTAAATTATCCCGGATGCAACAGACAATATTTTCTCCTGTTACCTTATCCGTGCGGGGCAATAGCACCGCAAATTCATCCCCCCCTACCCGGGCTATAATATCTGACTGACGCAGCGATTCTTTGAGAATATCGGCACAGCCGCGCAGCATCCTGTCACCTTCATCGTGGCCTAAAGTATCGTTGATAAGTTTAAGGCTGTCAAGATCAGCTAAGATGATCGTGACCGGGTATTCGCGACCCCCATTCAGGCGATCAAGCTCCTCTTCAAAAAAAGCGCGATTATAGATACCGGTCAGGTGGTCATGCAAGCTCAGATATTTCAGTCTCTCTTCAAACTGAACCCGCTCGGTTACATCTCGGCCGATACCCTTGAAACCGGTAACCTTGCCTGCCTTATCTCTGACCAGCGCAATCGATATTTCGCCAAAAATAATCGTGCCGTCTTTGTGAATCATTTCCATAGCCAGGCCTTTTTCTGGGTTGCCTGTCAGGTAAACCCGGTTAAAAGAGCGAAAAACAGTGTCCGGGTCTTTGTATAAATGCTTGAAACTCTTACCAATCACTTCATCCCGGCAGTAGCCTGTCATACGGAAGGCGGCATCATTCCAGAATGTCAAATTACCCTTCAGGTCGGCTTCGTAATAACTTTCTTCAATGGTGGCCAAAATTTCACGATAGCGCTCCTCCGAATCTTTTAGTGCCTCCTCCACCTCGTGCTTGGCTATCGCACCGGCGATGATCTCGGTTAATACCTTGAGCAGGGCTATCTCCTGGTCGGTCCAGTGTTTCTTTTCTTTAACCGCGTCAAAACCGAGAAAACCAAACGTTACCCCTTCTTTGACAATCGGTATGGTCAAAAACGACTGCACCTGATCCAACCTAAAATCTGCTTTCTCTTTTTCCGCTTCTGGAGGCAAAGTCTCCAGATCGTGAACAAAGACATGATCACGATTCAGAAGTTGTTTTGTCCACCAGGGCACAGCTTCCACCTGTAATTGCTGATTCCTCGCCATTACTGATGCAATCCCTGCGGCATACCATTCGTGGGTATTGTCTATAAACAAGTTGTCATCGCTGAAGCGAAAAATATAGCTGCGATCAGCGTTAAAAAATTCTCCGCTCAACTTCAGGGCGTGCCTGATGGCATGATCTATTTTTTCACCGGGTACGCTGACGAAAGTTGCCGATATTTCGGCAACCATCTTCTCGAACTGAAACTGGTACTGCAAGGCATCTTTGGTTTGCTTGCGGTCGGTAATATCTTCACCGACACTTATATACTCCTTAAGACTTCCGTCCGGGTTGAATATGGCCCGGTATGTCCACCTGATCCAGCGCAGTGTTCCGTCGTAATAGCGGCTGGTATGCACATGTTGACCAATCGGATTGTCCGGAGTCAGCGAGCACAGGGCATTTTTTACCAATAGATGGTGTTGCGAAGGAATAAACTCGTAGAGGTTTTGTCCGACGATCTCTTCCCGCCGCTTGCCTATAAAATGACCGTGAGCATTGTTGACAAAAGTGAGTTGCCCTTGCGGCGAAAAACGGCTGACTAGGGCCGGGATATCCTCAGCTAACGTGCGATACCACTCCCAGATTTGTTTCTTTTCTTCTTCTGCCTTCCGGCGCACTGTGATATCGCGTACCAACTTCACAACACTGGTGACCACGCCCTGATCATCTTTGATTGGGTATGCAATAAGCTTAAGCCAGCCAGTTTGTATGCCTTCTTGAACCATAGGAACCTCTTCTGTCTCAAGTTCGCCCTTTTCCAAAGCTGCAAGGGTTGGACATACCGCACACGTTTGCTCACGGTTGTGGTAGACTTCATAGCATTTCCTCCCGACCAGGGGCTTGGCATGACTGTACCACTGCTCCATCACCTTATTAACACGTATAATAGTCAGATCAGTAGCAAGAATGCTGATACCATCCTGGATCGCATCAAATGATGCCAGCATAAGTTGTTCCTCTGTCAGGTAAGCGCGGCCATGTTCTGAAGCCATACATGAAGCCCCCTGCAATGAAATAATCCCTGAGATCTGTGCATTAAATTCTTAACATTCTACAAATCCCGGCATAACCCTTTTTCTTCAGTAAAAATGATAATTTCAACTGCATTTCGGCCGCGGATTGCTTATTTTGAAGTGACTGCTCCTCCTGCACATCTGCCACAAAAAAGAAGGCCACCCATTGCCGGGTTGAGCCTTCGCCAACTTACTGTTTAACAAGTGTTATGCCTGTCCAAAAAGAATACTCGCCTTCCTTTTGGAACCTGCAGTGATACCGATCAATGATCCTACGAGGGAGACCCTTGGATCTGGATCGGTCCAATGGGTTCTTGCCAGACAACGTGACCGTCGTCCCAGGGTACGCCTTCCACAAGTACTTGCACGGCTTTGACCGGAGCAAACTGGGTTGCTGTGAGAACTACCGCATCGATAAAAATTGATCCCCCAAGAGTGCCACCGGTGCCCTCTGTTATTACTTCCCTGGAGAGGTCAAAAAAGACCGCATCACCAATTATCTCAACGCTCAGCACCCTGACCGAAGGAGACATAACCGCGCCGACAGCGCCATCATCCGGACGAGGGCCGGCAATGAGCGCTTCCATGGTTGCCTGCAAAAGAGCAGCGGTTCCATCCTCATGAGTAACAATCCGGTTTGTCGGCATGGTATAGCCATACAATTGATGGCGGATCCCGGTTTCTACTGCTTCATTGTCGGCGAAATACAGCTTTACAGCAGTCTCCGCCGGAATTACCTCATCTACCGGTTCTTCTACTGGTTCTTCCACCGGTTCTTCCACCGGTTCTTCACCATTATTATTACCGGGAAGGGGGGGCGCCTCTTCCACTGCGGCATTGCAGCCAGCCAGCAGCATTACACTCAAGGATACCATCAACACCAGAATAACCAGGGTAGTCCTTTTTTTGTACATTGTCCCTCCACCTCTTTTTTTTTATATTGCTGCAGAGACTGCCTGCGCTGCAGCGAAAATTTGTCTTGTGTTCCACATCGCTGATTTTCACCATGATTCAAACATCATTTTTTTAATTATACATCCAATTTGCTCTGTTCAGCAACCCATATTAATTTTTAGGACGTAATTTACTTTGTTTTATTGGAGGAAATAGCTGGCTATCGGCGAATGGTGATTCAGGAAGGTGAAGATTATTCCGGTGGAACTATTAATTAAAGGCGGCCTATTAGTGGACCCTGCTCAGGGTCTGCAAGGAATTTATGACCTGCAGATCAATAATGGCATTGTAGCCAATGTAGCGCCAAATATTGACACCGGCGGTAAAAACTTTATTAACGTTCACAACCTGCTAGTCATTCCCGGCTTGGTTGATATGCACACCCACCTGCGCGAACCTGGTTTTGAAGAAAAAGAAACTGTGGCTACTGCTGCCCGCGCTGCTGCGGCTGGCGGTTATTCCAGTATTACTGCCATGCCGAATACTAACCCGGTAATGGATTCAAAAACGATTGTCGAGCATTTGACTTTACTGGCAATGCGCGCGGGTTTGGTGCGGATCTGGCCGGTCGGCGCGATCAGCAAGGGTTCCCGGGGGGTTGAGTTGGCCGAGATAGAAGAAATGGTTCGAGCCGGTGCCCGTGCAGTTACCGACGACGGTCGGGGCGTAGCGAATGACGGGCTGCTCAGAGAAGCAATGCTTTACTGCAAAAACCTGGGCATTCCCCTCCTCGAACACTGCGAGGATGAAGCATTGGCTGGAGAGGGCCAAATGCATGAAGGCCAACTGGCAATCAGGCTGGGGTTGCCGGGCATTCCCGCTGCAGCGGAGTCAGCGATGTTAATCCGTGATTTGCGGCTGGCAGCAGAAACCGGAGCCAGGTTACATGTCATGCATCTGTCATCTTCAGAAAGCGTGAAAATAATTCGGCAAGCAAAAGCTGACGGAGTACCTGTAACAGCTGAGGTTACACCACATCATCTTTTACTTACGGAAGAAGCGGTAATCGATCTCGATGCCCGGGCAAAAATGAAACCGCCGTTACGCAGCGCGGCAGACAGGCAGGCTTTGTGCGAAGGGTTACGTGACGGCACTATTGACATCATCGCAACCGACCACGCTCCACATACGGCTGCCGAAAAAAGCAGGGGTTTTCGGGATGCCCCATTTGGTGTGGTGGGATTGGAAACAGCATTTCCTGTGCTTTTCACAAACCTGGTCAGAACCGGCTTTTTGACTTTGTCTTCACTGGTGGGAAAAATGTCCCGTAACCCGGCTGCTATTCTCGGCATTCCTCATGGCGGTCTCGCCCCCGGAATGGCTGCTGATCTGACCATAATTGATTTGAAAAAAGAATATATACTGGACAGCCGGATTTTTCATTCCCGGGGCAAGAACACTCCATTTGACGGCTGGAGAGTTTACGGCCGCCCGGTATTAACTCTGGTGGGCGGTTACCCGGCAGAACCATTTACCAAAATATTTGATGAGGTGCTCCGTACAAATGGTCAATTACGAAATATTAGCACATGAAGAAGTTGCTGCAGATGCAAAGTATATAGTTTTGGCCGGGAAAATCGCAGCAGTGCCGGGTCAGTTTCTGCAAGTTCGCATTTCAGAAACTAATGACCCTTTATTGCGAAGGCCATTAAGTGTCCATGACTGCCATGAAAACAGCTTCTCCTTACTTTACCGCATTGCAGGCAGGGGCACGGCCATGCTGGCGCAAAAAAAAACGGGCGACAATCTGAATATTCTCGGACCGCTGGGGAAAGGCTTTCCGCACACGACACTGCCAACAGCCCTGTTGGTGGCAGGCGGAATAGGTGTGGCTCCGCTGTTTTACCTGGCCAGGTGCCTGGCTGAAAAAGGGAAAAAGGTTGTTTTCCTGTTCGGAGCCAGACAGGCTGAAGCTCTGTATCGCAGACGTGAACTGGCTGAGATTGTTTCTGAGCTGCATCTGGCGACCGATAACGGTTCAACCGGACTTCATGGTCCGGTGACGGAACTGCTCGAATCTTTTTGGGAATACCAGGTGAAATTTGAGATCTATGCCTGCGGCCCTGCGCTTATGCTTCAGGAAATAAGCAGGCTTGCTGCCGGTCATGACAGAGATGTTCACGTCTCACTTGAAACCCAACTGGCTTGCGGAGTAGGAGCTTGCCTCGGCTGTGTGGTAGCCGATCGCACCCAACCCGGAAAATATTTCCGCGTCTGCAGTGAAGGCCCTGTTTTCAACAGCAAGGTGGTGTTTTGACATGAGCAAACCGGATTTGAATGTAAATATTGGAAAGATGAAACTGAAAAACCCGGTGATGCCGGCTTCAGGTTGCTTTGGCTACGGAGAAGAGTATGCTTCTTATTTTGATCTGAGCAGGCTTGGCGCCATTGTTGTTAAAGGAACAACCCGTGAACCATGGCCAGGCAACCTGCCGCCGCGATTGGCAGAAACTTCTGCCGGATTGCTTAACGCCATCGGTTTGCAGAACCCGGGCGCGGTGGAAGCCCTCGCAAAAATAAGAACCCTGGCACACTATGGCGTTCCGGTAATCCTTAATGTCGCCGGCCACAGCGCCGACGATTATTGTGAGGTGATAAAGTTTTTCGCGGAAGAGAAGGCTGTCGAAGCGTTTGAGCTAAATGTTTCCTGCCCTAATCTCACAGCAGGGGGTATGGCTTTCGGTACTGATCCGGAAATAGTCTATCGTTTAACCTCCAGAGCCAAACAGCTGACGGATAAGACGCTCATCGTCAAGCTTTCACCAAATGTAACCGATATCGCTGCTGTTGCCCTTGCTGCCGAAAGAGGCGGTGCTGATGCCGTTTCCCTGATCAACACACTGCTGGGAATGGCTATTGATATTTCTAAAAAGGAGCCGGTGCTGGCCAATGTCACCGGAGGCCTTTCAGGTCCCGCTGTGAAGCCGGTAGCTTTAAGAATGGTCTGGCAGGTTTCTGCTGCTGTCGATATTCCGGTAATCGGTATGGGCGGTATCTGTTGTGCCGCAGATGCCCTGGAGTTTATATTAGCTGGTGCATCGGCGGTGGCAATTGGCACGGCACTGTTTACCAACCCTTTGACCTGCCTGCAGGCCATAGACGGTATCACAGCCTACCTGGAGGAAAATGTGGTTGCAACAGTGAAAGAAATAGTAGGATTGGCAAGGAAAAACCAGGCTCAAAAAAGAGAGGAAAACCAATGCGGGAAAAGCTGATTATAGCCCTCGATGTGTCCACCGAAGCAGAAGCCCTGAAACTTGTAAAGCAATTAAACGGGTTAGCGGGAGCTTTTAAAGTTGGCCAACAGCTTTATAATTATACCGGGCCTGATTTCGTGCGCAAGCTCGCGGCAGCAGGAACGAAGGTTTTTTTAGATCTGAAGTTTCACGATATACCCAACACGACAGCCATGGCTGCCGAAGCGGCAACAGACCTGGGTGTTTTCATGTTCAATTTGCATGCGAGCGGAGGCAAGAAAATGCTTTCCTCGGCGGCAACCCGCGCCCGCGAGCACGCCGCGGCACAGGGTATGCCGAACCCACTGATCATCGGAGTAACCGTTCTTACATCGATGGACGAAACGGAACTTCAGGTGGAGCTAAAAGTTTCCCTGCCACTTGAGGATCAGGTAGCATCTTTGGCTATCCTGTGCCAGGAAGCCGGCCTCGACGGGGTAGTTGCTTCAGCCAGGGAAATAACCCGCATCAGGCAGGAGTGCAGCAGAAATTTTATTATTGTAACACCCGGCATCAGACCTTCTCTGGCAGCCGTCCACGACCAGAAGCGAACAGCGACTCCGGCGGAAGCGTTGGCGCTTGGCGCCGATTACCTGGTAATCGGCAGGCCGGTTACAGGATCCGAAAACCCACGGGACGCCCTACATAGGATCATCCATGAAATAACCGGAAAGGAAGGGCAATAATGCTGCCGGAAAAAAAGACCATTCAGATGTTTGAAGAAACAGGTGTTTTGCTGGAGGGGCACTTTTCGCTGACTTCCGGACTTCATAGCGCAAAATACCTGCAATGCGCCAAAATATTTCAATACCCGGAATATGCAGCCGAGCTCTGTCATGAGTTGGCTGCCCGTTTTGCTACAGAAAAAATTGACCTTTGCATCGGCCCTGCCCTGGGCGGGATTATCATCGCCTATGAAACAGCAAGGAGTCTGGGTGTACGAGGCATGTTTGCCGAAAGGGATGCCGACGGTAAAATGGCCCTGCGACGCGGCTTCGAAATTCGAAAAGATGAACGGGTTCTCGTACTGGAAGACGTTATCACCACAGGCAGCTCAGTGCAGGAAGTAATCTCTCTCGTACACGAACTGGGTGGACACACGGCAGGTATTGGCACACTGGTCAACCGCAGTGGCAACGCCGCCATTTTCAACTTTCCTTTCGCTTCATTAATCGCGATCAAAGTAGAAACGTACTCTCCCCAAGACTGCCCACTTTGTCGCCAGAGCATCCCTGTCGTAAAGCCTGGCAGCAGAAAATAACCGGGGCGGCTAGAGGTTATTGCTCAGATAATACTCACGGATATTATTATGGCGATGAAACGTTGTCGCAATTAGAGCAACCCGGATCCACATGCCATTGCGGACCTGACGCCAGTATGACGCCCGGGGATCGGCATCTACTTCTTCCGAGATTTCCTTCCGCCGTGGCAGAGGGTGTAGGATAACGCCATCAGATTTCAGTAACCGAAGGTGTTTTTCTTCAAAGAAAAACCGCTCAATGTCAACGCTGGAATCGGCATCATCCTTGTCGTCCCATTCATCCTGCAACCGGGTCATATAGATGGCATCTGCTTCCGGGATTATTGATTCAAAATTATCAACCAGTTCATAGTGAACCCTATGCTCGTCCAAATAAGCCAGAATGTCCGGTCCGATTTGAAACCGTTCCGGTGCAACAAAATATTGTTTTACTCCTTTGAAGTGAGTCAACAGACAGGCCAGTGAACGCACAGTCCGACCGCGCAGCAGGTCTCCTACAAAAACGATCGTTTTATGATCCAGCCCTCCCCGGTGTTTAAAGCTTCGCTGCAGGGTATACACATCCAGCAGCGCCTGGGTTGGATGCTGATCCTTTCCGGAACCGGCATTGATCACCGGGACAGAACGCTCAGCCTGGTTTAACATAAGAGCTATTTTTTCAGCGAAATTCGCTTCGGGATGTCGCATAATGATCAGATCAAAATAGGAAGAAAAAGTGCGCACCGTATCTTCTTCTGATTCCCCTTTTACTTCCGACGATGTCTTCGGATCGCGCACCTCGGCACATTTAATGCCCAGTATGTGGCAAGCGCTGTAGAAAGATAAAAAGGTGCGTGTAGAAGGCTGAACGAAATAAAGCATCGCCTGTTTATGATTCAGTGTAGTAGCAAGATACTCCATACCGGCCTTTGTTTTGGCAATTTCCCTGATTTTATCTGCGAGATCGCATATCTCGTCCAAAAAAACACGGTTGAACTGCTGCACATTGAGACAATGATACAATTTTCCTGATTCACTCATCGGAACATTACCCCTCTCCCTAAATTAACATGTGCTCTCCGAGACTATTCTAACTGTTTGCTTAATCAAAAACGATACAGCTCCACTCAGAATAACTGCCCGATTTGGGTTCGATCACCTCCTGAGCTGTTCTGCTTTGCGCAAAGCCAAGTTCTGCTTTTTCCAGTAGTATTTGAAGTAAGGATTACCTTTGATTTTGCCTGGTTTTTCCTTTTCCGGAATGCTCCGGAGGGTCCGTTCAACCAGATTTGCTTCTTCATTCAGGGCGTAGTCCATAATCTCTTTCAACCGGTTTTCGTTTGATCTATCCCCACCAAAAATCATTATTTGTTCATCAATGTTCTTTTCAATACGATCCCGTTCCACCAGGTAAGCCGCCAGTTCCGGCACCTTATTTTCGATAACATAACGGTGCAGCTGCTCTCTTTTTCGCCAAAACTCAAGCGCCTCTTCCATTTCATCCTCAGTAAAGGAAAAGTTTTCCCCGTCAACCATCCAGAAAGGTTTATAAAGGGCGATACACGGTGCCGAACTGCCGGTGATCAGGTAAGTATGGTTCTTTTCAAGCAAGGTAGCAACATAGCTGCCTGTAGTTTGATCGCCATAGATGAACCCGCCATGCATACAGACACTTTTTAACGAGTGTCTGGTGAATTGTTTGCCTTCAAGTCCGTCTTCATGCGACCGCAGAATCTCTTTCATGGTTTGAGCTGTGATACGGCCTTTTTCCTGCTCCAACGTGCAACCGCTGGCACCTGATCTCTGGCCGGACCCGCTGAACCTGGTGATCAGGGGATCACTGTAACAGCGCGCAAAATCAAAATCAGCCTCACCTTTACACCACCTTTTAGCGACAGCATGTTTAATTAAATCGGGATGGCCACGATCATATGCGCTGCCTATGGAAATGCGGTTTGAGATACTTCTGACATCCTCTACTTTTTGCGCGGCCCAGTACTCGCCCGCAGTTTCAATCACCCAGGCTGATTCAGGGTCAGCAATCAGAAACGAGTTGTGATAGAAGAACTTTTTTTCAAAGCCGCAGTTTCCTCCCTGACCGTAGCGCTCCAACAGATCAATAATCAAATCAAGAGCTTGCTCACTGGTTCGGCAACGCTCCAGAGCCAACCGCAACATATCCATGCCCAACAACGCTTCCGGCCCCTGCTTTTCCCTGGTAAAAACCGCCTCATTGCCGATATTTAAACCAAATTCATTGGCTCCCATCTCGGCGCCCCACATCCATGAGGGCTTCAAAAGGAGCACTTCAAACGTTTCTTCGACCTGGTCTATCTCGATATAAGTACACTTGAGTTTAGCCCCCACCGCATATTTTCGGCGAGGAACCCTTATCGTGAGCAGCGGTTCATTAGGCTGACGATCGCTGTTCTTGGCAAAAATAACCGAGCCGTCTTGCGTGGAGTTGCCCAAAGCCACCATAGTATCGCACATATCATTCAGCCTCCCCGAAGTAAATATCAAACCAGTTTTCAGAGATCTATTTCACCAGAAACATGGCGGATTCCTTTCGCGCTTGATTCTTTAAAACAACATAATGTGAGGTGCAAATTCAAAACCGCTGTATTTATACTAGAATTGAGCCAGATTAATTTCTCAGGCTGTGAATAGGTGCCGGAATTCTGCCCCCGCGACGTATAAATTTTTCCGCCGAGAAGCGATTTACTGCCATTACCGGAGCCCTGCCAAGCAAACCGCCAAATTCGACCCAGTCACCGATACTTTTCCCCACGGCTGGAATAATCCTGAC
Organism: Candidatus Limnocylindrales bacterium; assembly: GCA_035478055.1. Lineage (GTDB taxonomy): Bacteria > Bacillota > Dethiobacteria > DTU022 > DTU022 > DATIKA01. Next base: position 15,485 of record DATIKA010000291.1, read on the forward strand.
CGCGGTAGTCTTATGATTAAAAACACCAATCGCCGCTTCGTCAGCAATAATTGCGGCAATCGTTTCCGCCGGAGTATCTCCGGGCAGGGCAATCATGTCCAGACCAACTGAACAGACTGCAGTCATCGCCTCAAGTTTTTCGATATTAAGAGCTCCATCGATGACCGCTCTGATCATTCCTGCATCCTCACTGACCGGGATAAAAGCACCGGACAATCCGCCAACATAAGAAGTAGCCATCGCTCCACCCTTCTTGACAGCATCATTGAGCATAGCCAGTGCCGCGGTGGAACCGTGGGCGCCACAGCGCTCAAGCCCCATCTCCTCCAATATTTCAGCAACGCTGTCCCCTGCCGCTGGTGTTGGGGCCAATGAAATATCCACAATACCAAATGGCACGTCAAGCCGTTTTGCTACAGTGCGGCCGACCAACTCACCCATGCGGGTTATTTTAAATGCCGTTCTCTTAATAATTTCAGACAAAACACCAATATCACAATTCCCGGCACGCTGCAGG
>DATIKA010000292.1:0-2398 GCA_035478055.1 Candidatus Limnocylindrales bacterium
ACTCAAAGAGTGCGGGCTCGATTCTTACCACTATCGCCGTTACCCACACGAGTTTTCCGGAGGGCAGAGGCAGCGCGTTGTTATCGCCAGGGCGTTGGTTCTGGAGCCCCAGTTTATTGTTGCAGATGAACCTATTTCCGCCCTTGACGTTTCAATCCAGTCCCAAATCATAAATCTCCTGGAAGATTTGCAGGAAAAATACGGCTTAACATTCCTCTTTATTTCGCATGATCTAAGTGTAGTCAAACATATGGCAGATCGGGTGGGGGTAATGTATCTAGGACGTATTGTGGAAGATGCTCCTAAAAAAGAATTTTACCAATCGCCTTTGCATCCGTACTCGCAAGCCTTGCTCTCTGCGGTGCCCTCGATGCATCCCGCTACGAAAAAGAAGCGTATTATCCTGAAAGGGGACGTGCCCAGCCCGGCTAACCCGCCGGCCGGTTGCACTTTTCATACCCGCTGTCCACAGGCTGTTGCGATCTGTTCCGATCAGGTGCCAGTTCTCAAAAAGGTTGGTCCTGACCATTTAGTCTCCTGCCATCTTGTGAAAGAGGTAGTTCAAATCTAGAGCTCAAGTTTATAATTATATATAATAAAAGGGGGCAACCCGGTTGATAGTCTCTCCCGAAAACATTTTGAGTGATTTAATCCGTATTAACAGCGTCAATCCACCAGGCAATGAGACTTCCGTTGCTTTGTATCTGAAAAAACATTTTGATGACTCCGGCATTAAAAGTGAAATCATCGAACCTGAAGAAGGCCGTGGCAGTTTCATTGCCCGGATCGGGTCCGGAGAAAAAAAACTTCTTTACATATCACATACTGATGTGGTTCCTGTCGGAGAAGGCTGGGATTTTGACCCCTTTTCAGGATTAATAAAAAATGGTGTGATCCATGGACGCGGTGCGCTTGATTGTAAAGATTTAGTTGCTGCCCAAGCGGCGGCGGTTCTGCAACTGCATTCTGAAGGAGTACCCCTGAATGGCGAGTTGATTTTTGCTGCTACTGCCGATGAAGAAATGGGGGGAAGCCTTGGAGTGGAATATATTATGCAGCACAGCCCGGAGAAACTGATGGCTGATTATGCGGTTAATGAAGGTGCTGTGCAGCCGATATCCCAGGACGGAAAGATGATTTATTTTTTCCAGGTTGGAGAGAAAGGGATTACTTGGTGTAATCTGAAAGCGAAAGGGATTGCAGGTCACGGTTCAATTCCCACCCTGGCGGATAATGCAGTCGTGAAATTAGCCCGGGCTGTTAGCCTGCTGGCCGACTACCGCCCAAAAATAGTTCTGATTCCAGAAGTGGAAAAACTTCTGAAGGAGCTGGCTTTACTGTGCGATATCGGGCAATTTTCTGTTGAACCGTCAGAGATCGATCAACTGCTGGCGCAGCTTCCCCTGCACAGTGCTTTTGTGGAGAATCTACGCGCAATAACGCGTATGACCGTTTCTCCCAATGTGATCAAGGGTGGCAATAAGACCAATATTGTGCCTGATTTCTGTGAGATAGAGGTTGATATCAGAATAATGCCAGGACAGGATTGCGACTATGTAGCATCAGAGCTGCGCTCAATCATTGGTGATGAGATTGAAATTGATTTCATTAAATACAGTCCTCCAACATTTACGAGCTCCGAGGAGCCTTTTTTTAAGCTGATGGAAACGATAACTTCAGATTTAGCCGGTCCGGAAGTGCTCTGTTTGCCGGTTGTATCTACCGGTTCAACTGATTCGAAGTTTCTGCGCGTAGCCGGCATTCCATCATTCGGTATCGGCCATATGGATAGAAGGTTTGATAAGGAAGCCTCGACCACCATTCATGGCAAAAATGAACGTACTGACATCGCCAGTTTGCACTTGAAGACTGCTTTTCTCAAAGAGTTAGCCAGGCAGTACCTTCGTTAGTACGTGCATAAACACCTGTAAAATTCCACTTCGGAACACACGGTAATGGGCCTTTTCAAAACCAAACACCAGTACGCGGAGCTGCCGGCCAGATAAACTTTGTCAAACGGAGTGTCGCATAAATTGATCTTTAAAATTGGTTCACATGTCATTCAGCCAGGTCTGGTTTTGGCTCCTATGGCCGGTACAACTAATCATCCATTTCGCCTGCTAGCTAAAGAGCAAGGTTGTCGACTGCTTTATTCAGAGATGATCAGCGCCAAAGGGCTGTTGTCCAATGAGAAACGCGCTCAACATTTGCTGTACTTTACTGAAGAAGAACGGCCGCTGGGTTTTCAGCTTTTTGGCTCAGAACCGGAAATCATGGCGCGTGCTGCGCAGAAGCTGGAAGAGCTTGGAGTCGATTTTATCGATCTTAATCTGGGTTGCCCGGCTCGTAAGATCATTCGCCAGGGTGAAGGCGGTGCCCTGATGCGTGAACCGAAACG
>DATIKA010000293.1:0-7290 GCA_035478055.1 Candidatus Limnocylindrales bacterium
CGGCTCCGATCAGCCCGATTCGCGAAGCATTAAGCGGGGCGGTGTGGCGGATAGCCACACCGCCTACGGCGCCTGTCCGTAAAGCAGTTACCCCGGCTCCGTCGAGTATGGCGACCGGTAAACCGCTGCCAGCATCGTTAACCAGAACCAGGCCGCTGATTACCGGTAAATTTTTCGCAGTATTAGCTGGAAAAAGACTTAAAATTTTTGTGCCGAAAACTGTACTTAGAAAACAAGGCATATATAGCAGGGTGTTTTCGCCGTGTTCGATATGAATCCGGTCGGGCATCTTATAATATCCTGCCGACTCCAGGGCATAAGCCTCTTCAATGGCATCCATTACTTCATCGTAGCCGATAGCTTCCTGTATTTTATCTGAGCTCAAATAGATCAATATGACTGCACCTCCCAAATAAGAGTGTTAATCATCGCCTTCGCCTTTAATTACGGCCAGTGGTCTCAATCTTGCGACTTAAATGTCTCCAAAGAGTCTACCATGGAACACTTTCAAGCGATATTTCAGGAAAAGTCGATTTACTTTGTTCCCTCAGCTTCCAGTTGTGCTCATTCATACTACGTTTTCTTTCACTCATCTCAGTCGCCCTCGCTGATTACATTCATACCTGTTGCCAGAAGTGTTTCGCTGACAACACTTAACTCTTCTGCCGTATGCCTGTCTTTTGCCCATCATTTTATAATCAAGACCAAGTTTTTTTATGTATGGATTCTCAGGTTACATTGTAGTTCAATAAGCTTCTTTAAATTCGATTCGGATCAGTTGACCTGCAGCGCCAATATACTTTTTGCTCTTTTCATCATCGCTTAATTTAATATCTTAAATAAAAAGATCAGTCTGATACTTGGACCGTCATGCAGTGAAAAACGCTGAATGTAAATATTTTGCCCGTATCATTGCCACTCTAATCAATAACGGTTGTAATTATAACATAAATATATACGCCACATCGGTTAATCGCCATTCAGTTTCAAATATTGTGCTATACTTAATTATACAACATTGCCTGAACAGGAGGGATCATTTATGCCCCCATCGGTTGAAAATAATTCACCAGTCAACATTGAGCCACTATATTTGCAGCGTATAAATCGTTTAAAAAAACGGGTCCTTGAAACAAAACCAGAAATGGACCTGGAAAACGCCCGGCTGCTGACCGCTGGATTCAGGGAGTCGGAAGGTGAACCGCTGGTTATCCGCAAGGCAAAAGCTTTTCAAAAACAGTGCTTTCATAAAACCATTAAAATTTGGGAGGACGAGCTGATCGTCGGTTGTTCAGGCAGCAAGATTCGCGGCGGTATCCTCTGCGCTGACTCCTGCTGGTCAGTCCTTGATCGCGAACTGGATACGATCAGCAATCGAAAATATGATCCATTTTATTTGAAACCTGAAGATAAAAAACTGTTTGAAGAGGAGATCCGCCCCTACTGGCGGGGGCGTTCGAACTATGAGGAATGGCTGGCGCAGATTCCGGAAGACACCCGCATTTTACGAGATCACGGGGCGATCTATATCGACCGCAAGGCTGTCCGCGGATGGGGTGAGACTACTGCTGGCTACGAATGGCTAATTCGCGAAGGCCTTTTGGGGATTATCAAAACCATTGAAGAACAAAGATCAAAAATTGATATAACGCGGCCTGGCGATTACGAAAAAGCCTGTTACCTGAGAGCTCTTTTGATTGTGACCGATGGGATCGCCCGGCTAGCCGAACGATATGCTGAAGAAGCTGAGCGTCTTGCCGCGCAAGAACAAGATTTCCGACGCAAAGCTGAGCTGGAGGAAATTGCCGATATTTGCCGCCGTGTACCGTTCGAACCAGCCCGCACTTTCCACGATGCGCTGCAATCTTTTTATCTTTATCAAACCAGCATTTTTATGGAGCAGAATGCCGCCAGCTACAATCCCGGACGCATGGACCAATATCTTTGGCCCTACTACCGGGCAGATCTTGAAGCAGGCCGAATCACCAGGGAGAAAGCACAGGAATTGCTGGACTGCCTGTGGGTCAAACTCAGTGAACCCTGTTTGTTCCAGGACGCCATGACTGCTGAATTTGCAGCCGGTTACCCGATGTTTCAAAATGTTTGCGTTGGAGGAGTAGACGATACCGGCAAGGATGCCGTAAACGATCTTTCATACTTGATCCTTCAAGCCACCATCGACGTCCGTCTTTACCAGCCTTCGCTTTCTGTTCGCTACAACATGGCTAAAAACCCAAATTCTTTCCTGCGGAAAACAGTTGAGCTGATCAGCCTGGGAACCGGCTTCCCCGCTTTTCACAATGATGACCAGGGAATCATGATGCTGATAAACAAGGGCATCCCACTGAAAGAAGCATACAACTGGAACCCGTGCGGTTGTGTTGAAACCAACCTTGAAGGACGCCTGCGCCAGTATACAGCCCTGGCCGACATCAATCTCGGCAGTGTGGTTGAGTTCGCACTGCTTGACGGTAAAAACAGAAAAAGCGGCCGTTATGTTTCATACCGGACCGGCGATCCGCTTGGTTTCGAAAACTATAACAGTTTTCTTGAGGCTGTAAAAAAGCAGATCGCCCACATAATCCGCGCCGTCGTCGCCGGCAGCCACGTAATTGACGAAATTGGGTTTAACCGGCCTGTTCCCGCCCTCTCTCTTACTTTCCGGGACTGCATCGAAAAAGGTCTTGATTATGCGTGGGGCGGTGCAAAATACAATGTTGGTAATGGAATCATCCTGATTGGCGTAGCCGACCTGGTGAACAGTATCACAGCAATTCGACACCTGGTTTACGATACCGGCAAAGTATCCATGCACGCGCTACTGGAAGCCCTTAAAAACGATTTCATCGGTTACGAGGATATTCACAAGCTCTGTCTCGATGCGCCAAAATATGGCAATAATGAAGAACCAGCCGATCATATCGCATCTGATATATTTACCTTTATCGCTGACGAGGTTGAACAGTACAGAAGTAAGTTCGGTAAGATGACCCCTGGTATCTTGCCCGTTTCGGGCAATACGCCTTTTGGGATTGAGGTCGGAGCCCTACCTTCCGGCCGCCGGGCCTGGCAACCGCTTGCCGATGGAGTCAGTCCAAGTGGCGGCACCGATTTCAATGGCCCAACTGCAGTGTTAACCTCAGTTGCCCATATTCCCCATGGACGCTTTGTGCAGGGAACTTTATTAAACATGAAAATAGAACCAGCCATGTTTAAAACTGAAAACGGAATAACCCAGCTGATGGCTTTATTGAAAAGTATGTGCAGTCTGGGCGTATACCATGTCCAATTCAATGTGATCGATCAGGAAACCCTGATCAGTGCCCAGCAAAATCCAGAAAATTACAAGGGGTTGCTAGTCCGAGTAGCAGGGTATACTGCCTATTTCACCGAACTTGGCAAAGATGTTCAGAACGAGATCATCGGTCGCACTGTGCAACGGGGTATTTCAGTCGGATGATGAGCGAGATAAATGCTCAAGGTTCGATAAGCGGCAACATACTTCGACTTGAGAGAGCTTCCATCCATGATGGGCAGGGCTTGCGGACTGTTCTCTTCCTAAAAGGCTGCCCCTTGCGCTGCCCATGGTGTTCAACGCCCGAATCACAACTTGCTGCCGCGCAGAAGGGCTACGATCTTTTTCGGTGCACTATATGCGGAAAGTGCATTAAGAGCTGTCCCGAGGGCGCCCTGAAGATCTCCCCCGGTGCCGATCAGGTGATCACTAACCCGGATAAATGCAAACTTTGTTTTGCCTGTGCCGCTGTCTGCCCCGTCACTGCTGTAAAAAAATATGGTTTCCAGCTAACCGCCGCAGAGACGTTAGACCAAATCTGTAAAGACGAGATCTTCTACTTTCATTCCGGAGGCGGGCTGACAATCAGTGGTGGAGAACCATTCATGCAGGGTGATTTTACCGCTGCTGTTCTACGCGAATGTAAAATGTTAGGCATCCACACCGCTATCGAAAGTTGCATGCATCTGCCGTACGACCATATTGAAAAGGCGCTTCCCTGGCTTGATCATTTATACGTCGATATCAAGCAGATGGACAGTCGGTTGCATCAGCTTTGGATTGGTGTAGACAACACTATGATTATCGAAAATACAAGGAAAGCAGACTCTTCCGGTTACCCGGTTGGAATTATCGTCCGCATTCCCCTGATTACCGGTTTTAATGACAGTGATCAAAACCTGGTTGCTGTGGCTGAATTTTGTTCTACCCTGGTTAATCTGATAAAGATTGAAATACTCCCTTACCACCGGTTGGGCAGTGAAACTTACCGCCTTCTCGGACTTGATTTCCCCTGTTGGGAACTGGATCCACAGAGCGATGAGGATCTCGAGGAACGTGCCAGTTTTCTCAAAAGCAAGGCTGGAAATATTGCTGTTATAACCGGCAGCGGGTTTAGCGCAAAATGAAACCGTACCGCAGGGGATCCTCCGGATCAATAAACATAGTATTTACACCGCTAATATAAGCCGAACCGGTTACCTTTGGTATCACAGCCTTGAATGTTCCAAAGCTGGTTGCCTCAACTACTTCGCCGCTGAAACACGACCCAATAATACTTTCAACAACAATCTGCTCGCCGATTGCAAGCTCACCACGGGCGTAATGTAATGCACAGCGGGCACTAACACCAGTACCGGTTGGACTGCGATCGACTTCCCCGTCGGCAAATACACAGACATTACGGCTATGATGGGCCGGATCTTCTGCCTTACCAATAAATATTACACCATACAGAAATCCAAGGTCATTCTCAAATGGATGACTGATTGGAACGTTCTTGATGATCGCCTGTTTGATCTGGCTACCAAGCTCGATTAACCGCCTGAAACCGTGTGCCGTAAGTTTAACCCCAGTTTCTTCAGCGCTGACCAAGGCGTAAAAAGCACCGCCATAAACAATATCATAATTAATTGGCCCCAAACCAGGGATCTCGATAGTTTGATCCAGCAAGTATACAAATGAGGGAACATTCAAAAACGAAACCTCTTTTACGCGATCATTGTCCCAATGTGCCTCTGCGGTTACCCTTCCGGCCGGGGTGTCAATATTGATTGAGCGAGTTCCAGCGGCAATAGCAACCAGCCCAGTTTCGAGTACAACTTTAACTATCGCAATTATTCCGTGGCCGCACATGCTGCTGTATCCCTCGTTATGCAAAAATAGCACCCCGAAATGGCCATCGGCGGTTACCGGTTCGGTAACCAGGCAGCCATACATGTCGGCATGGCCCCGAGGCTCCCACATCGTTGCCGTACGCAGATGATCAAAATACTCCTGAGCGTATCTTTTTTTGGCCAGAATCGATGCACCGGGTAAATCCGGGTATCCACTAGTATAAATTCTGAGCGGTTCACCACCCGTATGTGCATCGATCGCGGTTATGCTCATCCAGCTTTCAGGTGGTTTCCACTTCATAAAAACGCCTCCTAAAATTGTTTTTTAAACAAACGCCTTGCCTGGTAAACAATGCCGGACAATAATGCAGCCAAACCGAAGGCCAGAGCAACACCAGTAAAATTTTCCATGTAATCAGGGCGCGGCAAGAGAATTACACCGAGTGCCAGCATCAGGCTATCGGCAGCCAGTTTCAGCAGCCTCCCCTGCTCTTCGGTCAATTTTGCCGACTGCATTTTAAACAAACGATTAGGAAGATCACAAGCTCGGTAAATACATACAACACGATGTAAATCCCAAAGAGCGTGGCAAAGTAGGTAGCAGAAATCTCCTTGCCTGCAATAATGCTACTCCAGATGAATGGGAATCCGCCGTACAGGGCAGCTCAACGAGGGAAACGCCCAGGGCAATAACCGCAGTTGCCGTGATCATCGGCGTTACAGAATCGGTATGGAATATTTTTCTAACCTGGCTGTAAAACTTAGATTTTTGCTTTGCTGGAATTGAAAACGTAATGTTTTCCTTGATCGCGAAAAGATCCTTGATACTGAACAAGCCGAAAACGACCGAAAATACAGCAACCAATGAGCTGACCCAAAGCAGGCGGCCGGCAAAGATCATAACGTTTAGAACACCAAGTATAAATAGCCCATATACGGCAGGTGTAACCAGCAGAAATGTAATGCCAACCAAAAAGACTTTTTTGCGCGAAACTGAGTGGACGATAATTGCCATCAAAAAAGTAAGAACAAAGAAGGAACAGAAATTAAAACCGTCAAGAAAACCGATGAGCATTGTAGTGATCATGATCGTTGATGCCTGAAGATCAACTTCCTCAAACAGAGGCAGCCTGATCAAATTAATTCTATCCCCAGCGCCTCTTTAGCCAAGGGACATTTCAATTACTTCAACTACATCATCCTGAACGATCTGTGAAAAACCAAACTAGAATTGATCGTTGAATACAAGGGTTGGAAATCCATATATTTCAAAACCCAGTTCAGCTTTTATCCATTCATATTTGGCACGTCCAGATTCATCGAAGGAAACTTCGTAACCCCGGATTTCAACTGGATAATCTTCTAAAAGAGCGCTATGTTCTTCGTACCTGACGCATTTCGGGCAGAGTCCCCAGAAATAGCAGAGAACATTTTCTTCAACACCAGCATCTTCTTCGCCGGCAGAATAGACCGGCAAGCCCGGACTGCTAAAACCAAATATAAAAACAGCCAATAACAACAATGCTAATCTTTTTCGGTTGCAGACGATGTTCACTCCAGGCTCTGTCAGTATATCAACTGCTAATCTAATCGCCCAGGTAAGCCTTTACGATACTTTCGTCCTTGCTGAGCACATCGGCTGCGCCTTCCATAACTATTTCGCCAATTTCAAGCACATATCCGCGATCGGCAAGTTTGAGCGCTGCCTTGGCATTCTGTTCAACCAACAGAATAGTCGTCCCCGTGTCATTGATCTGCCTGATGATATTCATGATGTTCTGAACGATTAGCGGCGCCAGGCCCATCGAAGGCTCGTCAAGCAGCAGGATCTTCGGTTTAGTCATCAGTGCCCGGCCAATGGCTAACATCTGCTGCTCTCCGCCGGAAAGAAAACCGCCCATCTGTCTATGCCGGTCGCGCAGGATCGGAAATACCTCAAAAACATATTCGATCCTCTTTTTCCGCTCGACATTATCTTTCAGAGTAAAAGAACCGAGCTCCAGATTTTCACGAACAGTCAGCTCTTTAAAAATCATCCGACCTTCCGGGACCTGAATAACGCCCATTTCCACTATGGCATGTGGCTGCTTGTGAGTAATATCCTTGCCCATAAAAGTAACCGAGCCAGCACAGGCAGGAACCAGGCTCGAAATTGTTTTC
>DATIKA010000294.1:0-4096 GCA_035478055.1 Candidatus Limnocylindrales bacterium
GGATACCCGTAGTTAAATCTGCCTTGCCATTGCCGTCCAAATTTAACTCAAGAGTAATCGTGGTTTCAAGCGTAGACCGCTCAACCCTGGCTTTGCGGATCATCATTTTGCCTCCTCAGTTTAACCGCACGAGCGTGTGCTTCCAACCCTTCCGCCCTGGCTAACGCCATAACTTCCGGGGCCGCTTTTTGCAGAGCTGCGGAAGTATAACAAAGCACGTGCGAATGCTTTACAAATTCTGCCACTCCTAAAGCAGAAGCATAGCGGGCTGCTGTGCCTGTTGGCAAAACATGATTCGACCCGGCCCAGTAATCGCCAAGTGATTCTGGTGTGAAAGGGCCTACGAATACGGCACCGGCATTTTCGATACGGTCAAGATAGCTCCAGGCATCGTCAAGATGCAATTCAAGATGCTCGGGAGATAGTTCATTAACCACCGGCCAGGCTTCATCCAAATCTGAAACTAAAATGATCGCTCCATGTTCCCTCAAAGAACGCTCTGCCGTTTCCCGTCTCGGCAGTGTTGCAAGTTGTTCGCAGAGCTGCTCTGTAACAAGCCGCGCTAACGCTTCTGAAGGTGTGATCAGGAGGGAACGGGAAAGGGGATCGTGTTCAGCCTGCGACAGTAAGTCAGCAGCGACAAAAACCGGGTTAGCTCCGGCATCTGCCACAATCACTATTTCGCTGGGGCCAGCCAGCATGTCGATACCAACTTTGCCAAAAACCTCTCGTTTAGCCAGCGTCACATAGATGTTCCCGGGTCCGACAATCTTCTGTACCGCCGGTATGGTTTCAGTGCCGTAGGCCAGGGCCGCTATCGCCTGGGCTCCACCAACTTTGAATACGGCTGTTGCTCCAGCCTCAAATGCTGCTGCCAGGGTAACAGGGTTAACAGAGCCGCTGCTGTCTGGCGGAGTACAGATGTAAATCTCTTTTACGCCTGCCAACCGGGCCGGTATCACTGTCATCAGAACCGATGAAGGATAAGCTGCCGTTCCACCAGGGATGTAGATTCCTACATTTTGCAGCGGTATACAACGCTGACCGACCAGCCAACCAGGACCGGCATCCCACCAGGAAGGGGAGATCTGGTGGCGGTGAAACCGTTCGATATTATCTTTTGCTCTGCGAATCGCCTCAAGCAGTGCCGGCTCAATTGATTTAACAGCAGCTGCCAGCTCTTCTTCCGCAACCCGCAAACTGTCCAATTTGACCAGATCGAATTGCCTGGTATATTCTTTCAACGCAGTATCACCGTTCTGGCGTACCGCGGCAATAATTTTTTCTACCTGCCCACGTTCAACAGTATACTCGTTCAACGCGGGCATCGCATGAGTTTCTTGATACTGCTTAAAAGAGCAAGCAACAATGGGCATCTAAAATCTCCTTCAGGGATGAACTAGATAATCATAGGGACTGGTGCGCGTAACAACGCCAGGAAAATCATTACGCCCAGCAGAAATGGACCGAGCAGCGCCAGGAAAAGAAGAAACCCTGATCCTTTACGATCCTGGGCGAGACCTACAATTGCGAGCACTATTCCCAAGGGTGGAAAGAAGAAACTAACTATGACCAGCAGCCAATAAACTTGCCCTGTCTTTACAATATCCCTTGGATAGCGCTCCCTTTAATCATCTTGTCAGCATAATCGGGAACAAAAAAAGTTGTGGCTTTTCAGCCATATTTTAACACGCCCCCCCGGTAGAGTCAATTTCGCTGGCTACTGGCATTAACTGGCTACTTTGGAATCAGGGAGTGCAGGGCAGCCATAAAGCCGGGGAAAGATATTCCTACCACTTCGGCGTCCCGGATCGTTGTTTTGCCTTGGGCAACAAGGCCAGCAACAGCCAGCGCCATAGCAATGCGATGATCACCGCAACTTTCTACTTCTGCTCCGGTTAATTCCGAGCCGCCTTCGACAAACATTCCATCTTCAGTCTCAGTTATCTTTACACCTAAACGAGTCAGCTGCCCGGTCAGAGCAGTAATACGATCCGCCTCTTTTACCCGTAGTTCTGCCGCATCACTGATGATAGTTGTCCCTGCTGCGACTGCGGCAGCCACGGCCAGAACGGGAATTTCATCAATCACCCGGGGTATCTGTTCACCCCTGACAGATATAGCCTTCAGCGGCGCTCCTCCCCTGACCAGGATATCTGCAACTGGTTCCTGCCCCCAAAAACGCTGTTCCCGGAGTTCGATATCCGCCCCCATTTCGCGTAGCAAATCGATAATACCGCTGCGCGTCGGGTTGATACCCACATTCTGTAACAACACCTGCGAACCGGGAATGATAGCCGCAGCCACCATGAAAAACGCGGCGGAAGAAATATCTCCTGGCACCCACACCTGAGTGCCTTCCAGGCGAGAACCGCCGCCAACTGATACCTTGTTGCCAGTGACCTGAATATTGGCGCCAAATTGAGCCAGCATTAACTCGGTATGGTTTCGGCTGGTATAAGGCTCTTCTACCGAGGTTATTCCGTCAGCATAAAGACCGGCCAGCAGTATGGCCGATTTTACCTGGGCACTGGCCTGAGGGCTTCTGTAAGAAAGCGCCTTCAGCTTTCCACCCCTAATTGTAAGCGGCAGCCTTGAGCCTTCTCCTTCCACAACGGCACCCATCAATCTTAAAGGTTCGACTACCCTCTTCATCGGGCGTTTTTGCAATGATTCGTCCCCGGTTATAGTAACAGAAAAAGATTGACCGGCCAGAACACCTAACAATAATCGGGCAGTTGTTCCCGAATTGCCCGCATCCAGCACAGTGCGCGGTTGCTTCAGATCCATTCCCCGACCCTGGATTACGAGGCTACCACATCTGACAGTGTATACAACCCCCAATGATTGCAAACAATCAAGTGTTGACTGGCAATCGTCGGCATCTAAAAATCCGTTCACCTCTGTCACCCCATTAGCCAAAGCGCCAAAGATAACCGCCCGGTGGGTAATGGATTTATCACCGGGCATTGTTAACTGTCCCTTGAACGCGGCAGGGGGAGAAGTTATAATAATCATGGCGTTGCCTCCTGACATAGGTGAACCAAATTAATAATTAAAACCTTCAGGTATGCTATAATAATAGAGCATTATTGCGGTAAGACGCAAGTGCAGAAAAATATGTTGATACAGGAGTGTTGGAATGGAAGTATACGCACTGATCGGTCACAGTGGCACAGGTAAAAGCCACCAGGCACCGGTTCTGGCCAAGCAATACAACATCGATTACATTATAGACGATGGCCTGTTGATTAAAAAGCATCGGATCTTGAGCGGTCGCTCGGCCAAGCGTGAAAATACACGTTTTGGCGCAGTCAAAAGGGCCTTGTTTAAAGACCCGGATCATGCCCGGCAGGTAAAAGAGACCCTGGCTAATATTGAGCCTGGCCGGTTGATGATTCTGGGCACCTCACAGCGGATGACCGAAATCATAGCAGAAAATCTGGGGCTGCCAAAACCGGAGATTTTTTTTACGATTGAAGAAGTATCCGATGCCTATTCAATTCAAACCGCCTTAACCATACGGGAAAAAGAAAACCGCCATGTCATACCAATACCCACATTTGCGATCAAAAAAGATTTTCCCGGCTATGTCATTAACCCACTGCGTTCTTTTTTCAGCCTGCCAGCGCCCCAAACACATGGTGCCGCGTTCGAACGCTCAATCGTCCGTCCAATCTACAGCTCATTTGGCAGTTTTTATATTGCTGAACATGTCATTACCGATATGGTAGGATATATCGTCGTGCAAATGCCCGGTATTTATAAGGTATGTCGGGCTAAGCTGGAAAATGGCAACAGTAACGTAAGTTTACATATCGACGTGGAGATCGATCTGGCTCGAACTCCCGACAGGAAAATTGATGTGCTCTTACGAGAAACCCAAAAAGAAGTCAAAAAAGAGATTGAATATCTGACCGGGTTTTACCTGGACCAGGTCAATGTGACGGCAAAAAAACTGCGTATGCAAGAAGCAGCAACAGATAGCAGTGACACGCATGGCAGCCCGCTTGAGTAATTTAGGGACACTTTAAAAATTATTCTATCCGCCAGGGGTGAGTATAAACATTCATCCGTCTCCCCCTGACGAAACCAA
>DATIKA010000295.1:0-4613 GCA_035478055.1 Candidatus Limnocylindrales bacterium
ACCCTTGAAGCCATGCTTCCTTCAGGAACAACTATCCTCGGCCTTGATGAACACACGGTTTGCATTCTCGATTTTTCTTCCCGCGTAGCCATCGTGGAAGGTCTCGGCCAGATTACGATCAGGCGCCATGGGGTTGAACAACGCTATTCGCATGGCGAAAAGATTGCTTTTGAACATCTACTCGGCGATTCTGCTGCCCCGCTAACCGTTGCTATGGCCGGACCAGTCCTATCGCCATCTTCATCCGAGATTGCAGCAGAGCCAGATGCCCTGTTTTGGGACCGTATGCATAACATCGAAAAAGCTTTCCATAACTCCCTCGAACAATACGATTTGGCCGCAATGACCACGCTGTTGCTCGAAGCAGACAGGCTCCTCTGGCAGACTCAAATTGATCAGGAGAACAATGAGTTTGTGTCGCAGGGTCGTGAGCTCTACCGCGAGATGCTCGTCCTTACCGGGATAGGAATTGACAAGGTTGCTGCTGATTTCCCTCGTAAAATTAAAGAACTGGTCAATAAATTGATTGAACTCCGGGCACAGTATCGTCGGGAAAAACGATGGTCGGAAGCTGATCAAATCCGCAGTTTGTTGCAAAGTGCAGGAGTAACGCTGGAAGATACAGATGGTGGGCCCAGTTGGCACCTCTGAGGTGGTTGTAATTTAAATCGCCGCAGGGAGACAGTATACAGAAATAAGAAGGTCAGGTTATGAATGATTCGAACGGGAGGGGTCAAGTTGAACAGGGTTGTGATTGCCCGGTCTGATGGAAATCTTGTTGGTGCGGTGAAACATATCTTTGAACGCTGCGGAGGGCTTGACTGCTTGCTGAAGGGCAGAACCCGGGTCTGGATTAAAATCAATGCGATTGACTGCCGGCCCGAGACTTATACATCTCCGGCCGTTCTGGAAACGGTAATTGAAGTTCTGAAAAATTATGGAATCAAGAATATCACCGTGGTGGAAAACTGTACCCAAGGAAACTTTACCCGTCTTGTCTTTGCAGCAACTGAACTTGGTCCGGTGTGCCGCAGACAGGGAGTGCGCACTCTTTTCCTCGATGAGGGGCCTGTAGAAGAGTGTGAGCTGCCGGGATTAAGTCAGAAAGCCCGTTTCCCCCGGGTTATCATTGATGAACTATGCAGAGATAAAAGAGAGGTGTTTTTTCTAAACCTGCCTCGGATGAAAACCCATTCCATGTCAGTGCTAACCCTTGGGATCAAAAACCTGCTGGGTTTGATGGATCAGCGGGACAGGATGCATGACCATAACGACATGCTGCATGGTCGGCTTGCTTCCCTGGGAGAGCTTTTTAGGCCTGATTTTACAATAATCGACGGAATCAGGGCGGTTTATCACGGCCATTACCCGCCGGCATCCGTAGTGGATCGCTGCTTGGCGCCTCTTGAAATCCTGGTCGGAGGAGCTGATATGCTGGCTGTGGATGTAATTGGCGCCCGGATTCTGGGCTATCATGTTTCGGAAGTTCCGCACCTGGCTTTGGCTGCGGCGCATAGTGACGGTTGCACCGATTTGGAAACAATCGAAGTAGATGGTGACCTGAGTATCTATGAAACCAAATACCCCTGTACTATGCTGCCTGACATGCCGCCTGATGTACAGATCATCCGTGGCAGTGAACGCTGTTGCCCGGAAGGCTGCCGCTTCAATACCGAGGCGGTGTTACAATTTCTTTACCTTGATCACCAGGGAAAAGGCGGGTTCTGTATCGTCATGGGTAAAGGTTTTGAACCTGCCGCGCTGCAAGAAATTTATGGGCCTGTTTTATTGGCTGGAAAGTGTGCCATAGAGGAAACGGGTGATTTTTTCACATCTAGGCTGGGTCCGCGGCAGGTTTACCGGTCCCCGGCCTGCAACGATCTTGCTTCCACTGTCAAGGCTTTAACCAAATTGATGAAGGTCAACCCGCTGAAGTTGGTGCCGATTAACCCGATCCGTAGTTTAGGACTGCTTGCCGTTGCCCGCCTTAAAGGCAGCAAAGCCAGGGTAGCCCTGTAATGTCATGTCAGGGGGACGGAGTTGTTGACAATATTTCTGTCCCCTGAACATTCAGCAATTGAAGTCAAGAAAATATCCAGATACTTACGGTATCCTTGGACACAGGAGGTGATAAGCATGGAGCGATGGGAAGTAATCAGCGCCGTACGGAGAATGCAGGACTATATGGAAGTAAATTTGAATCACCCGATTACCCTGAGGGAGCTTGCGGCTGCTGCCGGCTATTCTCTGTGGCATGCAGACAGAATCTTCAAAGCGCAGACCGGCAAAACTCCCTTCGATTATTTAAGAGCGCTGCGCCTGAGTAAAGCGGCAACCTGTATACGGGATAAAAACCCAAGGATTGTAGATGTTGCTTTTGATTTTGTTTTTGATACGCATGAAGGATTTACAAGAGCTTTTTCGAAAGCGTTTGGCAAAACACCCAAAAAGTATAGTCAAAGCAGCGAAACCATACAGCTTTTTATGCCCGAACGTATCCGTGATTATTACCTCAAACTGCAAAAAGGAGAGGTAGAAATGACTGAAAAGAAAAAAACGAACACTGTTTTTGTACAGGTGGTAGAAAGGCCGAAGCGGAAGGTAATTCTTAAGCGGGGAATTAAAGCCACCCATTATTTCGAGTATTGTGAAGAAGTGGGCTGTGATATCTGGGATCTACTGACTGGTATAAAGGAAGCCATGTATGTGCCCGCCGGAATGTGGTTGCCTGAAAATCTGGTTAAACCGGGAACATCTTCTTATGTGCAAGGAGTGGAAGTGCCGGTTGATTACAGCGGGAAAATTCCCGATGGATTCGAGGTAATCGAGCTTCCCCCATGCAAAATGATGGTTTTTCAGGGTGAACCTTTTGAGGACAAAGAGTTTGAAGAAGCGATAGAAGATCTGTGGGAAGTTATGAAGAGGTACGATCCCAAATGCTATGGTTTTGAGTGGGCAGATGATGTTTCGCCAAGATTTCAGCTTGAACCCCAGGGGTACAGGGGTTATATCGAAGCGAGGCCGGTCAGGGAAATATTTTCTGGAAAATGACGTGACACACGGGGAGAGGGGCAGGACAGGAGAAACGTCCCCTTGTCCTGCCCGCAACTAGGAATTTAACAATTCGATCAGATTGTGTGTTGAGTAGAGGGCCATTCTTTCAATGGCTTCGGCCGTGTATGCTCCGGCATGGGGCGTCAGCAAGAAATTATCCAAGGTCAAGAGCTTTTCGCCAGGCGAAGGGGGCTCTGCCGAAAACACGTCTTGGGCTGCAAAGGCTATCACCTTCCCGCTTAACGCTGCGAACAAGGCTTCCTCATCGATTAGCTCTCCCCTGGATGTATTGAGCAAGATTGCTGAGGACTTCATCATCCCGAGGGTCCTGCTGTTGATGATACGCTTCGTATTATCCGTGAGGGGAAGATGCAGTGACACAATGTCGGAGAACCTCAGTGTTTCTGGCAACGACTCGCATAAGTTGATCTGGTACTTTTTAAGAAATGCAAAGTCCTTAAAATACGGGTCAAATATGGTGGCGTTCATGCTGAGGCCTTTAGCCCGCTTGGCTACTTCCTTACCGATCTGCCCGCCGCCGATTAAGCCGATAGTTTTTCCTGTCAGTTCCATGCCCATGGTGCGCTCCCAGCTTCCGGACTTCACGCCGGCACTCATCGCAGATACTCTGCGGGCTGCTTCAAACATAAGGGCCAAAGTCAACTCAGCCACAGATATGTTGTTACTGCCCGCAGCATTTTTTACCTTAATATTGAGCTTCTCTGCTGCGACCAAGTCAATGTTGTCCAGGCCAACGCCATATTTAGAAATTGCCCTTAAATGATGGCAATTCTTTAGCACTCGCTCAGACAACATGTCAACACCGACGATAATACCTACAACGTCCGTGTGTGCCAGTTTAATAATCTCATCCTCGGTCAGCGTCCTCCCGGTACGGTTTTCTATAATCTCCAGACCCATGTCCTCAAGTAGTGGATATGTTTGCGCTTGGTAGTTCTTGTATGACTTTGGCGTTATCAGCACTTTCACTGTTTGACACCATCCTCGCCCCGATTATTTATCTCCCCAAAGTATCCCACTCGAAAGTTTAGGGGGTTCGTACTTCTCTTGTCCCACCAGCTGAAACTCCCCCTTATATCTCGCCAGCGGAAGGACACGGGGAAGTTTCTCCTGTCTTTCAACGCCCAAACAGGACAGGAGAAACGTCCCCGTGTCCTTCTCAACCGTCTTTTTTCTTGGAAGTCAGAAAAAACCCTGCCAGGACAGCGGTAATCGGAACTGCCATCACCACGCCAATACTGCCAGCTATGCCGCGTACGAATTCGGTGGCAATCATATCCATATTTATCACCTTCAACCAGTCAATCTGGTAGCCCATAACAAGCAGCAGCATTGGTATGGAGGCTCCGACATAGGCCAGGATCAATGTGTTGGCCATAGTACCCATTACATCACGCCCGACATTCAAAGCGCTAACGGTCAGTTCCCTGAATCTGATGTTGGGACAGGCTCTTTTAATTTCTGTCGCTGCTGACGACACAGACATCCCAATGTCCGTCATCGCGCCAAGTGATCCAACGATGATACCGGCAAATAAC
>DATIKA010000296.1:0-2957 GCA_035478055.1 Candidatus Limnocylindrales bacterium
ACTGGATTGAGCTGGACTTTATGCTGGAAACGGCAAGCCTTGTGATTACGTCCGCACTATTGCGGAAGGAATCCCGGGGTTCCCACCTGCGCGCTGACTATCCTGATAAGGGAGGCAGCGAGTGGGAATATAATATAGTTCTTTTCCGTGGTGAGGACGGGTCAGTCAGATATGCGCTGGGGGGAACGGACCATGAGTAATAAATTAATATCAATATTACGCTATTCACCGGTTCAGAAAACATATACCCGAAGCGATTATCGGCTGCCTCCCATGCCGGATGCCACTGTTTTGCAGGCGCTGCAGTATATTTACGAAGAACTTGACCCTACACTGGCCTTCCGTTACGGCTGTCGCTATAATCATTGCGGACTGTGCGGAGTCACAGTCGACGGAAAGCCGGGACTGTCCTGTAAAGCGAAACTGGAAGGCGTAAAAGAAATTGCTCCCCTTGCCAATTTGCCGTTGCTGCGTGACCTGGTGGTTGACCGGTCAGCCTATTTTCGAACACTGCAGGAGTCAAGCCTTTATCCCCAAAAAAATAATATGGAACCGCTTGGCTGTCTGAAGGAAGATGAATTGCACAAAAATCTGATGAACTGCCTGGAATGCCTTTGCTGTGTTGCCTCCTGCCGCCCGGAAGGGAATATCGGCGAAAATCGAATTAACGATCCATATCTCTTTGTTAAACTGGCACAACTTCACCTGGATCCCCGTGACAATGCGGACAGGCGGGCGCAGGCCCGGGAGTTGGGCAGCGAACGCTGTTATGATTGCCGTAAATGTTTTTGCCCAAACGGGATTCGTCTGAAAGAGGCAATTTCTGTTCTGCTGGATTGAAAAAATGAATAACACTGTCCCCCAAATCTGCGGTGCGGTAATCTCAAGCCCAGATTTCGTTTTAGGCTTGCATGCGGCCTGCGAGGTATGAAATTATAGTAGTGACAGTGTCTTATTATCTTGAGACTGACGTTTTCGGGGCAGATACTTGCGTACGTATATCTATGACGAAAGGAATAATAAATCCGTCCCAGTATGAAAAATTCGTTTCGTAAGGATTATGAATTATATTGATTGTATGTGCAAAATGCAACAATAGTCTTTTGACCGATGATGCAATTTATGGTACAATGAAGACCGATCATAAATCGATAATGATCAGGAATATGTCGATCCATTCGGTTGAGAATTAAATGGATCGGGTGGCACTAATTATCGATCATAACCGCCAGCTTCACTATGGTTATGGGCGCCGTCGGTTTTTTTTTATATCCTTATGTCAGAGCGTTGCTCTCCCTATAGCCGGAGAAAAACAATGCGCGGGCAGCTATGTTATGTTTAGGGGGGGCCTTTTTGAGCGAGCTTATCCAAAATATCATTGCCGCAGTAGTGGAAGGAAAGAAAGAAGCGACCCTGGAGTTGGTGCACAAAGGACTTGAAGACGGCATCGAACCACTGGAGCTCATTAACAAAGGGTTGACAGTTGGTCTGGATCAGGTCGGGTATAAATTCGAGAACGGCGAGTACTACCTGCCTGACATGATGATGGCCGCAGGGGCAATGAATGCTGCTATTGAATGCCTGGAACCATATCTGGAAAAGAACAGACCTGGCGGCGAAAAAGCGGTCAGAGTGGTAATCGGGACGGTCAAGGGCGATCTGCACTCGATCGGCAAGGATATTGTGATCATGGTAATGAAGGCCGCCGGTATGGAGGTAATCGACTTGGGCGTTGATGTATCCTCGGCTGAATTTGTACGCTCTGTGAATGAGAACAACGCCGACGTATTAGGTATATCTGCCCTGATGACGACGACAATCCAGGAACAGAAAAAAATAATTGATCTGTTGCGCGAAAAAGGTCTGCGGGACCGGGTTAAAGTTATTGTCGGCGGAGCGCCGCTCTCTGAGGAGTGGGCCGTAAAAGTTGGCGCCGACGCTTATGCCGCTGATGCGCTGGTCGGGGTCAGGAAAGTCAAAAACCTTCTGGGTTTGATTTAGAGGAAGGGAGAGTTTAACTGATGTTTTTCGAACCTCTGTCCCCAAAAAACCTGCAGACAATCCATGATTCAACACTTAAGATTTTAGAAGAAACAGGAGCCCGCCTGGAGGGTGAAGAGGCACGGGAATTACTGATTGCCGCCGGTTGCCGGGAAGCTGGTCAACGCCTGTTATTTCCAGCAAAACTGGTTGAAGATTGCTTGCGTGATCCGGTGCCCGTGACTCTTTACGGGGTTGATCCGAACATAATTTTACCACTGACCAAAGCCACCCGCTCTTACGCCCATAATTTTGGCTCTGTTTCGGTGCTGCTTGATCCGAAAGATAATCTGATCCGCGAAGCAGTGGTCCAGGATCTGGTTGATTTTATCCGGATCAGCGATTCATTGCCTCACCTTGATCTGGTTGTTCCGAGTCTCAGACCGACCGATCTGCCTGAGGAGATTGCTTCTCTGGCAATGACAGTGTTTGCAATGCAGAACACAACAAAGCCGGTCGATATCGGGACTGCTTCCGATCGCTGGGAAATCCGCTTTTTAATTCGCATCGCCGCTGCAGTCAGGGGCACCCTGGAGCAGCTAAAGGAAAAACCGATGGGCACTTTATCGATTTCACCCTTGAGTCCGCTCAATTTCCCATCGGATATTACGGAAGCGATCATCGAAAGTGCCCGCTCAGGGCTGCCGGTGACCATGCTTCCCTGCCTGACCCGTGGACTGACTGCGCCGATCACCCTGGTCGGAGGTTTAGTCCAACAAAATGCGGAACAGCTTGCTTTTTTAACCCTGGCCCGTCTGGTAAACCGCGGGACGCCGCTTATTTACACCTGCCGGCTGGCCAGCGCCAATATGCGCACCGGTTCTGTTAACGGCCGGGATCCCGACATTGGTTTTTCCGGGGCATGCACTGCTCAACTGGCACGCTATTACGGACTGCCTTCCGGTGTGTATGGCCTG
>DATIKA010000297.1:0-3840 GCA_035478055.1 Candidatus Limnocylindrales bacterium
AAAGGAGAAATACAAAATCAGTGAAGAAAATGCAGTTATAAGTTTGGTGAAGAAAAGCAGTAAAGAGTTTCAAGGAAGTTGTGAATTGAATACGGGTGATTGACGGGGAGGTGTTGGGCTTTGAGGGAACTTGACTCATCAGTTATTTCTGATCATGTTGCCAGAATGTGCCAGGACGCTAATATTTACCTTGGGGAAGATGTTTTCAAGGCGTTGCAAAGTTCTCTGGAAAAGGAAGAATCGGCGATTGGCAAAGAGGTGCTAAGGCAGTTAATAGAAAATGCCGAGATAGCCGGCAGCGAGCAAATTCCCATCTGTCAGGATACGGGATTTGCTGTTTTTTTTGTAGAGTGGGGCCAGGAGGTCCATTTAAACGGAGGTACTCTGGAAGAGGCAATTCATGCCGGTGTGCGGCGCGGCTATCAGGAGGGCTACCTGCGCAAGTCAATTGTAGATGATCCGCTTTATAAGCGAAAAAACACGGGGGATAATACACCAGCAATAATTTACACTGAATTGGTATCGGGTGACAAAGTCAGAATTTCTTTTGCACCCAAGGGCGGCGGCAGCGAGAATATGAGCGCCGTTAAGATGTTGACCCCGTCAGACGGAGAAGATGGGGTCGTAGATTTTGTGGTCAATCATGTCAAAGCAGCAGGCCCAAACCCCTGCCCGCCGATAGTGGTTGGTGTGGGAATAGGAGGGACCTTTGACCGGGTTGCTGTGCTGGCCAAGAAGGCGTTATTTCGTGCGGTGGGTCAACCGCATCCGGATGGCGCTTTTGCGGCATTGGAGAAGAAAATTTTAGATAAGGTAAACGATCTTGGTGTGGGGCCGCAGGGTTTCGGCGGTCGGGTCACCGCGTTGGCGGTTCATATCGAAACATTTCCTTCGCATATCGCCAGTTTGGCTGCTGCGGTTAACATCAACTGTCATGCCAGCCGTCATCTGGAATGCGAAATCTAAAAATTTCTATGGCGAAAGGAGGTACGCTCCAAATGGAACCGAAACGAATTCAGGCTCCCCTTAGTGATGATGTGATCATGTCCCTAAAAGCAGGGGATAACGTGCTGATCAATGGCGTGATCTTTACTGCTCGTGATGCGGCCCATAAAAAATTGGCGGAGCTGATGGCGACGGGCGAGCCATTGCCGCTTGATTTGCAGGGGCAGTTTATCTATTATGTCGGACCGACTCCGGCCAGGCCGGGGCAGGCCATCGGGTCGGCGGGGCCCACGACCAGTGGGCGCATGGATGCCTACACGCCGGGCATGCTCGAAAATGGGATGAAAGCATGTATCGGCAAAGGTTTCCGCAGTGCGGCGGTCAGGGAAGCGCTGCAGAAGTATAAAGGAGTTTACCTGGCATCGGTTGGTGGTGCCGGTGCGCTGCTGTCAAAAAGGGTGAAGAAGAGTGAGGTGGTGGCCTACCCTGAATTGGGTGCCGAAGCTATTCACCGTTTGGAAGTGGAGGATTTTCCGGCCACGGTGATCAATGATGCTTATGGCAATGATCTCTATCAGGAAGGCGTAAAGGCTTACGCGCGCTAATCGGCCGTAATAATGATCGTCTCTGCAAAAAAAGAAAAATCGGTAAACCAGCGTGCTCAGACACAGACAAAAGCGGCGATGGATCGGGGTTTTAATTTGATGCCGCCAGAGGAATAAAGCAGGAGGTTCAGATGAGCGATACTATAGCGATGGTTGACATTTATATTATGGGTAAACTTTACAGTGTTCCGGAAACTCTGACCATCATGAATGCAATGGAGTTTGCCGGTTATCAGCTTAAACGCGGCTGTGGCTGTCGGGCCGGTTTTTGCGGTGCCTGTGCCACGGTATACCGTATAGGTGGTGATTATGAGCTGAAGGTTGGTCTGGCATGCCAGACCAAGGTGGAAGCCGGAATGTACCTGGCTCAGATTCCTTTTTTCCCGGGTCGGAAAGCAATTTTCGATTTGGATACGATCAAACCTTCGGTAGGGCACTTTACCCAGCTGTACCCCGAAGTGTACCGCTGTTTAGGGTGCAGTTCCTGTACGAAAGTTTGTCCCCAGGATATCGATGTAATGCAGTACGTTGCTTACATCCAACGCGGTGATTATGCAAAAGCGGCTGACATTTCTTTTGATTGCCTGATGTGCGGACTGTGTGTGTCGCGCTGCCCGGTAAACATTGTCCATTATAATGCTGCCCTTACAGCTCGCCGCTTGTACAGCCGCTATATTGCAAACCCGAATGCTTTTTTAGCAGAGAGGGCAGAAGCAATCAAAAAAGGTGAGTTTGATGCTGAGATCGATGCATTGGTTTCAGCAAGCCCTGAAAAACTACAGGAACTGTATGACAACCGCGATATTGAGCAATAGCCCTGAAGAGGAGGCACAAATTGGTTTATACACCCAGGTTAAACGAATTAATGAAGTTAGTTGAAGAGAACAGGCCCTCTAGGGTTGGTGTTAATTATCCGCGCATGACCGCGGATGAACGCCGTGATGTCTTAAGAAAATTCCATCCCGATTATATCGAGGACGGGTTCCGGAAGATCAAAGTAGGGGTGGACTGTGGGGTTCGTATGCCTACAGAGATGGCCGACGTATTTGAATCATGGAGCAGGTTGCGTGATGTTGAAATTGATTTAAATGAAGAACCTGATTATGATGTTGATGTTTTGATCATTGGCGGCGGTGGTGCGGGTGCCTCAGCGGCTCTTGAAGCTCATGCGGCCGGTTCTTCACTGCTGCTGGTTACGAAACTGCGTTTTGGCGATGCCAATACCATGATGGCTCAGGGCGGTATCCAGGCGGCGGATAAGGAGAACGATACACCGGCAATACACTATCTCGATGTGGTCGGTGGTGGTCGCCTGGAGAACATTCCGGAACTGGCCCGCGCTCTGGTTATGGATGCGCCTCTGGCAATCAGGTGGCTGGAAGAGTTGGGCACGATGTTTGATAAGCAGGAAGATGGTGCCATGATCTCGATCCACGGCGGAGGTACTTCACGGAAGCGCATGCATGCCGCTCGCGATTATACCGGTGCTGAAATCATGCGTACTCTGAGAGACGAGGTACTGAACAAGAAGATCCCTGTGGTTGAGTTTTGTCCTGCGGTGGAGCTGATTCTCGACAGTAAAGGCCGTGCTGCCGGGGCGGTTCTTTATAATCTGGAAACCGAGCAATATCTTGTTGCCCGAGCAAAAACGGTAATTATTGCTACCGGCGGTTCAGGCCGCTTGCATTACCGTGGTTTTCCGACCAGCAATCATTACGGAGCTACTGCCGACGGCTTGATTATCGGTTATCGTGCCGGCGCAAAAACTATTTTCGCCGATTCAATTCAATATCATCCTACCGGCGGCGCTTTTCCGCCGCAATTGCTCGGTCTTTTGGTAACGGAGAAGACACGCGCGCTAGGCGCAACGCCCTTGAACATAAAAGGTGAACAGTTTGTCTATCACCTTGAAACAAGGGATGTAGAGTCCTCGGCGATTATCCGTGAATGCGAAGAGCGTAAACTCGGCATAACCTTGCCTACAGGGATCAGCGCAGTGTGGCTTGATTCACCGCTTATTGAACTGACACACGGTGAGGGCACTGTTGAACGACAGCTGCCGGCGATGTTGCGCCAGTTCAGCCGCTTTGGGGTGGATATTCGCAAGGATCCGATGCTGATTTACCCTACTCTTCACTATCAAAATGGAGGGCTGCTGATTGATAATAACGGTCAAAGCACCGTCGAAAACCTTTATGTGGCCGGAGAAGCAGCCGGCGGCATCCATGGCACTAACCGTCTCATGGGCAACTCGCTTTTAGATGTTATCGTTTTTGGAAGGCGTGCCGGG
>DATIKA010000298.1:0-15270 GCA_035478055.1 Candidatus Limnocylindrales bacterium
ATGTTCAATTTTGTAAACCCGAAAGAACGTGCTTCAACAGTTCTACCCGCAAAATTTAACAATAACAGAAAAAGAAAAAGAAGCAGAAAAAACAATTTGCCCTTACGAAATTCGTATCTCAGAGCGAATAACATTTTACCACCTTTTTCATTATAGATTCTCATGTCGCCACCTGCAGTGACGATGCCATCAGAAAGATAAAAATTTCGCCGTTTAAACCTTTTCATACTCAGTTTAAGGGAAAATAAGTAGGGTGTCTATCACTTCTCATGGGTGATAGTTGATTAGAAATAAAAAAAGCCTTTTCCAGGCCATTTTACATAAAAGAGCTTTCCAAGTGGTAGTATCTTCCTTGAGTGAGCCAGTGAAATCAGGCTCGGTTACAGATTTGATATTCTTTCAGCTACGCTCAACGATACTGCAGGGGGAATCATTACTCCAACACCTTCACCGGAGCACCCCGGTGCAACCTCATCTAAATGCCTCCAGTATCCTTTCAGGTCGGTAGCTGCCAGCAACAACTGCCTTAAATAGCTACTGGAAGAGTTTTGCAATAACATCTCAAATGAACCCGACGCAACGCTTTTGCCATGATGCAAAACCAGAATATGATCACAAACCAAACTTGCCGCGGCCAGGTCATGGGTAACCAGAAGAACAGCCAATCTTTTTTCGATTGCCTGTTGCGCAATAAGCTGAAGAATTTCCAGCTTGATAGTTGCATCTAACATGGACGTGGGTTCATCCAGCACCAAGACAGACGGGTTGGTCACCAAGGCCCTGGCGATAGCCACTCTCTGGCGCTGACCGCCGCTCAGCTGGTGCGGAAACCGGTCTATGTAAACTTCCGGCTCGAGTCCCACTTCAGCTAAGAGCTGCGACACTTTTTTTAGATCTTTTTGCCTGCCTTCTGATAAGCTATGAATTTGCAATGGTTCGGCGACAACAGCGGAAACTTTTTCGTGAGGCGGCAGCGAATCAAAGGGATCTTGGCGCACTAAACCCATTTGTCTCTGCATACCTTTAATAGCACTTGGGTCAGATGAGATTGTCTTACCCTGAAAAGAAATTGAGCCGCCGTCCGGACGAAGCATATGAAAGAGAGTATTGACAAGTGTGGATTTACCGCTTCCGCTGGCACCGACCAAGCCTGTGATGCTGCCGGGAGTCAGCGAGACGCTAACACAATCTATCGCCAGGAATTTCTTCCTCGTGCCAGGCTTTCTAAAACTTTTTGACATATTTTTGGCTACCAGGATGGGAACTCCTCTGACATCAGCTACCTTTGGTTTTTTACCAATCTGCAGCATCGCGGAAAAAAGCTTTTTGATGTAAGGTGAACCGGGCTGCTGGGCGAAACCATCTTTTAGCACGACATAATCATCACAAAGATTCTCAACTAACCGCAGGTCATGTGTGATGATAATCAGCGACATGCCCAGCTCTTTTTTTAGCCCTGCTACCGTTTTTAAGATGTTTCCCTCAGTAATGACATCCAGACCGGTGGTTGCTTCGTCCAAAATGAGGATCTTGGGATTGCAGATAAGTGCCTTGGCTAAAGCAGCTCGTTGCCGCATGCCGCCACTGAGTTGGTGTGGATAGCTGTAAAACAGTTGTGGGTCAAGTTCCACCCTGGCCAATATTTCTTTAGCCCTGGCGCTCCGCTCATTTGCTCCCAGCGCAGAGACATGCCACTTTAGAACCTCAGTGAGACTATGGCCAATTGTATAGACGGGATTAAAGCTGTTCATGGCTGTTTGGGGAACAATCGCTATCTCCCGCCAACGGAGATGACGCCATGGAGCGGGAGAATGGAAGTCATAGACGGTTCCTTTCCATGTAAATTGGCCATGAGCATGTCCGCCAAGGTCACCCAGCATGCCAAGCAAAGCCCATGCCACAGTGGTTTTCCCACTGCCGGACTCACCTATTAAGCCGAGCATGCTATTTTTTCCCAGGTCAAAAGAGAGGTTGCAAACTGCTGTTACTTCTTTATCGGCCACGGGGTAATAACAAGATAACCCTTCCACGTTAAGCATCGATTTGCCCCCTTTCAACCCTGGGATTAGCGTATGCTTCCAGATAAAAGCCAATCAGCAAAAATCCGGCGGAAAGAAAGGCAATACTCAACCCGGGAGGGATGACCCACCAAAGCCAGGAATCTGTCAACATAGCATTGCGTATCTGGGCATAATAAAGGATGCTCCCCCAACTTTTTAGCAGAGGATTCCCAAGACCGAGAAAGCTTAAGGATGCTTCAATAAGAACCGCATTGCTGGCAGAGAGCATGGTGTGGTACGTTATAAGCGGCAATACTTCGCGGAAGATGTGTTTACGCAGTAAATACCAAGGACCAGCGCCAATTGCCTGCAAGTTGAAAATATACCCCTTCGCCTTCACTTTCAGAACCTGGGCCCGGACAATCCGGGCAGTGCCGGCCCAGCTTATAACGGAAATAACCAGCACGAGCTGGAAAAATCCCTGACCAAGCATGGCGGCTAAAAGGATGGCCAGCGGCAAAAAAGGTAAAACCAACATAAAATCAGTACAACGCATGATGACACTCTCCACTCGCTTGCCTAAAAACCCTGCAACGAGACCAAGCAATGCGCCGAAACCGGTGCTGACCAATGCTGTCAGCACGGCAAGCCCGAGTGAAAGACGTGAGCCGTAGATTAGCTCGCTAAAAATATCTTGACCAATATCATTGGTCCCGAGCAAATGACCGCCGCTGGGGGAAGAAAAAGGAAGCCCCACCCGCTGATGCGGATCATACGGCGCTAAAACAGGCGCAAAAATCGCCATTATAAGAAAGATACTGAGGATGACAGCGCCTGCGAGAGCAAGAGGGAGCTGCTTTTTTTTATTTTCACAGGTCACCCTTCTTCACCTACCCGCGGATCAAGATACGCATACATGCGGTCTGCCAAATAGTTGAAAGCAATGACAATCAGCGCAACAACGAGAAAGCTATACTGCAAGAGCGGGTAATCACGCGCCAAAACTGCCTCAAACATTAACCGCCCAAGGCCAGGATAAGCAAACACCGTTTCCACTACGGTTGCGCCGCTTAAAACAAAACCGAGATCCATCATTAAAACAGTAATAAACGGCAAAAGAGCGTTCCGCATAACATATTTATATTTGATTACCCGTTCAGGCAGCCCCTTCGCCTTGGCCAGGATAATATAATCTTCACCCATAAGTTCAATCAGCGAGTAGCGCATTGTTAAAAAATATCGCCCTATCGATAAAAGGGTCAGCGTTAATAAAGGCAAAGTCAGGTGCTGCAAAACATCAGCCAGCTTCTGAAGCCCAAAATACCCTGTTCCCACAGTATAGGCACCAAACACCGGAAACCAATTCAGTTGAACGGCGAATACTGCAATCAGCACCATGCCAAGCCAAAAAGACGGAAAAGAACCTAGAAATGATACAATTAATAACAAGCGAATATCCGACCATCGACCCCGATTCATGGCGGCGCGCACACCAAGAACTGCACCGAAAAAGGATGACAATACAATACTGCTTAAAGCAAGCAGAAGGGTCCACGGCACACGTCCCCATAATATATCCCAAATTGGCTCTCGCTTTGAAAAAGAATCACCCCATTGCAGAGTAACAAGATCACGCAAATAATGAACATACTGGACCGGCAAAGGCCGGTCCAGATTATATCGTGACAGAAGCTCGTTTCTCTCGGCATAGGACAGCAGTCCTACATCTTCTCCCGCCAGGAATACGAGAGGGTTGCCCGGAAGCATCCGCGGAAGTGCAAAATTTACTGTGATTACAACCAGGATCAGGATTAAATATTGTGCCGTCCCCCGGCGCCGCTTCCAATTAACTTGCATGGCCCTTTTTACGACCTTTTACCACAATCACTGCACCCAATACTCCTGCCAACAGTAAATAAAACAAAAAATCCCTTCCATCCGCAGCAGCATCACTCTGTGGTTCCTGTGCACTCCCGGCCCGGGCAAAACCGGGCAAGAAAGACATTTTGTTAATAATACCTTCCCCTTGCTGCAAAACCCACCCGGCGTATGCCGCAGGCCGGTAGGCCATAATGACCTGTTGGTAAAACAAGGGAATCAGCGGTATATCCCGGGCGAACAATACCTGCATCTCATCAATAATTGCTTTGCGCGCGTCTGCATTCATTTCGGTTATAAAGCGTTCTGCCAGGCGCTCAAACTCACTGCTGGCAAAACCTCCCAGATTAAGACTGCCCATGGCGTGGTCTGTAGCCGCCAACTGAATAAGTGCATCCGGTCGAAGCTGCACCGGTGCAGACCATCCCCAGATACTTAGTGTGTAGTTTCTTTCCTGGGAGACATCAAAGCCGGGCCAAACACGTTCGTCCAGCGTAGTAGGCTCCAGAGACACAACCCTGATATCGATGCCCACTTCTTTTAACTGTTCAGCAATCAACTCTGCAGAGCGAATCCGCAGAGGATTGTTAGCCGCGACTAATAGTTCGAAGCTTAACGGTTGGCCATTGCCATCCACCCGGAAATCGCCCTGCCGTAAAAAACCGAGCCCGTCCAGCAGTTCATTGCTTTTTGTCAGGTCTCGCTCCGGCACAAACGCATCTGTTCCGAAAATGCCTGCAGGATGAAAAAAGCCAAGACTACCGGGGTCGCCATGGCCGAGAAGCACCACATCCACCAGCTCTTGCAAATCCAGTGCCAGCATCACTGCCCTTCGCATCTCTGGTAGTGTAAAAGGGTAAACTTCATTGTTAATTTGCAACAGCGTCGTGGCAAGGCCTGGTCCGCTCATAACTGCAATATCTCGTTCCGCTGCAAAGACGCTTACCAGTTCAGGAGCGACGTGGGCGGTGGTAGCATGAATACTCCCTGCTGTCAGCGCTTGGAATATTGTGGTAATGTCCGGTATTATTGGCATTACAATCCTTTCGACAAGAGCATCTCCTCTGAAATACCCGGGGACTGCTTCAAAAATATAATGCTTTCCCTCTTCGTACTCCACCAGCCGGTAGGGACCGCTGCCTAGAGCCTCTCCCACCATTGTGGCATCTACTTCGTTTTCATAAATATGCTTGGGTATGATGGGCATATCAGTCAGCGCCTGCGACAGAAAGTCGGGGTTTCCTGTCTTAAGGCGGATGGTTAAATTTAATTCGTCGGTTACGTCAGTGCTTTCCACCTGCGCTGCAATTCTCCGCCAACGCGTCTGGCTCTGCGTCAGCGGGTAAGAGAAGCTAAACGCCACATCATCCGCTGTAACAGGCCTGCCATCATGCCAGAACTGCCCGGGGAGAAGAGATATCCTATACTCGGTAAAGGCTGCATTTACCTCATAATCGGCAACCATCCACGGCAATGGCTGGTTTTGCTCATCAAGGATGAAGAGGCTGTCAAAAACAAGCCGCAGAACTGCAGCCCCCGGATAACCAGTTACATACGTAAAAGGTGTTAATGTGTTCTCATCTCTGTGAATGGCGATTTGTAATTCGCTCACCTTCCCTTCGGCCATGCTACCGGAAGGCATTCCAATAAAACTGCTTAAAATCAGAAGCACAACCAGCGCAAAATTAAAAATTGCTCTGTTCTTCACCTTTTGTTCCCCCCTATTCCACTAAATTGTTAAGTTGAAACAAACCCTGGCGCCTGTAGCTTTCAGCAACAGCAAAATGACTGTGCGAAGCAGCTCCCTGGGACATATGAACGACTCTGTCTAGCTGGCGGTGCATCTCACGTCCGCGCGCATAATCATCCTTCAACTCACTCCAGTTGGGAACAATGAATTTCAAATGATCTTCACTATAATAATGTCGGTAATGCTGACCACTAAACGCCATTTGAGCAGCTAATTTATCCATTGCCCGCTCCTTGAGATCCCAGACATCTGCAATATCCACTATACAATTCGGCTTTTCCGGTGTCATGTAATAGATGGTAGGAACTGGGTGCGGTGACAGACCTTCCATCTCTGCGAGGGCATAGTCCCTGCCTGCCAGAGCAATACTCTCAAGGATCAACAACATAGCCAGGCGGCGGTCAGGATCCAAGTCATGGTAAGAATGCTCCGGATCCTGCGTAATAATAATATCCGGTTTTGTTTCACGGATAATGCGAATTATTTTCTTTTTAGAAGGTCCATCCACCTGGACCTCACCTGAAACGAACTCCGGGAAGTACATCTCAACCTGAAGTGTGGCGGCGGCCTCCAGCACCTGTGATCGCGTCTCTTCCCGGGAAAGCATGATGGAAGCATAGGATTTCCCACCACTCAATACATTTTTTGCCAATACACCTCCGCACTCTACAACTTCCATGCCATAGACGCCCAACAATAACATAGTCAATTTTTTATCTGCTGACATTTTTACCTCCTGCTTTTTATATTCGGTGGTGAATATTTGCTTTTTCCGGTTGACCCCATGTTTAGAAGGGAGCTGTCTTCCACCAGCTGTGAATCGCAGCATGCCAGTGCTGTGACTGAATGTTCCGTACTACTGAGATTGAATGCGTGTCACGATTATAATATTAGTAACATGTAAATGTCAAGTAGAGAGATCTTACACTGTGTATCAAGTTACATCTCGGCAACTTCGTAGGCATTGTGTCCAAGGGCAATCAATAGCAATACGTCCATTCGGTGGACGTAGCGTCCATCTTTGACCTTTGCAAATTCTTGCTTGACCGCAGTAATAATTGATTCCGGATCTTCAAATTGCAGTTTTTTTATGCGCATTCCCTCCCGCAGCATCTTGGTTAATCCATTATGCTACAAAAGGGATGATGCGCAAATATTAAATGCGTTGATTAGAAATGACGTCGCAATCTAATCAAAAAATGTTGTCAACAACCCCCTCTCCTTGTGTACCCTTGTGCCCCTGTGTTTTGGGTATTACACAATAGATGGCAGGAAAAGAACGGTTTAAAAGAGAATAAATCGCGCAATTAACTATTGGCAAAATTGTGCGCCGATAAATAAACGGCCGGTGTTCACGGAGCTAATTAAGAGCTATGTTTTGCAGTGGATGCGAAGAACATTAAATTGGCTTTGCTATTGTGTACCGAGAAAGCAGGAAGGAATATTGGAAAAGGGGGGGCGCGCATGAGAATCGTTGTGTTAGGTGGTGCCGGTCAAATGAGCCGGGTAACGGTAAAGGATCTGGCCCGAAGCCAAAATGTAACTGAGGTGATTGTTGCAGACTTAAATGAAAAAAAAGCCATGGAAACCGCACGGGAAAATGGTGAAAAATGCAGGGGTGTTTATGTTGATGCACTGGACCAGCAGGCAGTGGTCGAGCTGATCAAGGGCGCCGACTGTGTCATCAACGGTTGCAACTATACAGTGAATCTGAGCGTCATGGAAGCTTGTTTAAAAGCCAGGGTCAATTATACTGACCTGGGCGGCCTGTTCCACATGACGCGGGAACAGATGAAAATGGACAAAGCTTTCTGTGATGCAGGCCTAACAGCAGTGCTCTGCATGGGCGGAACACCGGGTACCATCAATCTACTGGCTCGATATGGCGTTGATCGGTTGGATACAGTTGAAACCATTCGAGCGCTTAACGGATGTGGCGACTGGACAGAAACAAAAGCAGCCTTCAGTGTTGCTTATTCCATCCGTACAATTATGGAAGAATTTACAGTTGAACCTGTGGAGTACATCAATGGTGAGTTTGTGTCGGTACCACCCCGATCTGGAGTGGAGCGCATTGACTTTCCAGCACCTTTGGGATCAATTAATGTGCATTACACACTGCACTCTGAGCCTGCCACTTTTCCTGTTGCCTGGAAAGAAAAGGGTCTGAAAAATGTCTGCTTCAAATTAGGTCTTCCGCCGGAGTTTCATGAAAAAATCAGTTTCCTGGCAGATCTGGGTTTCAGCAGCATGGAAGAAATCGAGCTGAAAAATGGTGTGAAGGTAGCACCGCTGGATGTTCTCGAAGCGATGATCCAGCGGATACCCAGGGATCCCGATGCGAAAGTGCGGGATTGTGATATTTTACGGGCCGAGGTGACTGGAATAAAAAATGGGGTTGAAACCCGTTATATTGTCGAGTCGATCGCACGGGAAAACAAGGCTTATCAATGTTCTTCAACGGAGCTCAATACAGGAGTACCACCGTCAATTGTTGCCCAGATGATTGCCAGTGGACAGATCACTCGGCGGGGTGCCTTTGCGGCTGAAATGGGAGTGGATCCGGAGATCTATTTTGCAGAACTGGCAAAAAGAGAGATGTATGTTACGGTGGCGTGTCAGACACCGGTCGGTATCCATAAGTTTGAACCGATCGAAAAACAGCGTGTGGTATCAAACGAATCAGAATGACAAGAAAAGGAGGATACAATAATATGGCAAGGAAAAAGTGGCAGTTGTTCATTGATGGAAAATGGGTGGATGCAGCCTCGGGGAAAACATTTGCAGTGAATGATCCGGCAACAGGAGAATTGGTGGCAGAAGTGGCTCTGGCCGGAGAAGCAGATGTGGAAAAAGCCGTTCAGGCGGCACACCGGGCAAAAAGCGAATACGCTCAAATGAGTGTGTATGAGCGGGCAGACTTGTGCTACAAACTGGCCGAAGAGGTCCTGAAAAACAAGGAAGAGATTGCCAGGGATCTCGCCATGGAACAAGGGAAGCCCTATCACAAAGAAGCTCTGCCTGAAGTGGAAGAAACAGCTCTGAATTTCCGTCTGGCAGCAGAAGATGTTGTTCGGGTTGAAACACCAATTATACATTCAAGAGATCCCAACAAGCGTATGCTCACGTTCAGAATGCCCCATGGTGTTTACGCCGTTGTAACACCCTGGAACTTTCCCGCGGTGATCCCTTCAGAATACATCGGGCCTGGCCTGGGCATGGGCAATACAATGGTGATCAAGCCAGCCAGTTTCACTCCGATCAGTGTGCTGCACATTGCTGTTTGTGCAGAAAGAGCCGGATTCCCACCTGGTGTCTTTAATGTTCTAACCGGTCCCGGTGATACGGTGGGCCGGCAGCTAGTGGCACACCCGCTGACCAATGCAGTTGGATTTACGGGTGAAACAGTAACCGGACGTCAAATTATCAGAGCAGCCGAATTGAAACCTGTACTGCTGGAACTGGGTGGCAATGGACCACAGATTGTACTTGAGGATGCCCATATTGAAGCTGCTGCCGAAGCGGCTGCTTTTGGATGCTTTTTTAATGCAGGCCAGGTTTGCTGTGCTACAGAAAGGATCTTGGTGCACGAAAAGGTGAAAGCAGAGTTCTTGGCTACTCTCATCGAAAAGGCAAGAGCCTATGAGCCACAGGAACCATTTAATGATCAAGCCAAGATGGGTCCGATGAACAATGAAGCGACAGCCCAAAAAATGGATATTCACATCAAAGATGCCTTGGAAAAAGGCGCAACCGTTGTTTACGGCGGGGAACGGCTGAAAGGGGAAAAAACCAACCTTTATTATCGACCTACCGTACTGGACAATGTGACAATCGATATGCTGGTAAACAAGGAAGAAACCTTTGGACCCATTGCTCCAATTATCACTTTCAGTGATCATGATGAAGCACTGCGAATTGCCAATGGCACCATCTATGGCTTACAGATGGCAGTGTTCACCAGCAGCATGAAGAAAGCGTTCTATTTTGCTGACCGGCTGGAAACTGGCAATGTGGTAATTAATGATTCCACCGACTTCTGGGAAGCCCATGAGCCTTTCGGTGGCGGCGGAGGCAAGATGAGCGGTTATGGTCGACTGGGTGGTCGCTTTACAATCAATGATATGAGCTACCTGAAAACCTATGTGATTGACCTGAAAAATGTGAGAGAATAAATTCATAACCAGTTTTTAACATACTCAGGCACAGGAACGAGGCGTTAATAGCAGTTAAATTATACCATTTATTTCCTGAACGCAATATCATTGCCATAAACTGTGATCGGTGCGGTGCAGTTTTGTAAAAATTTAATGTGATTTGTCCGTGGCGCATTGCCGTCAGGCAACGGGTGGAGTCAAACTTGTGCGTTTTAAGATCATTTTTAGCTCTCCCGGCAGGAACCATTGTCTTTCACACAGTATAAAACAAACAAATGCAAATTCCAGTGTACCGGGCGTAATCGCTACCGGAGTCAACGCGGAGTAAACAGATTAAACCGCTGGTGTCAAGCAGTTGCCTCCGGTTCGGTTAACGTGGGGCGAGATGTGATCAGGTAACATTATCTAAGTAAACTTGGGACAGTTCAGATCGGAGCTGTAACTCTTGACCCAGCGAAATTTTAAAGCTGAAGGATTGGTTTTGCGCACTCGCATCCTCGGCGAGGCCGACCGCCTAGTGACCCTGCTTACTTTTGAAGAATGTTGTCAATAACCCCGTCCCCGTGATACGCTTTATTGCCCCCCCTCTATGACAAATCCACTCCAGCTATCAGCATACTGCAATAGAAACGTTAATGGTGCCTCACGTGTAGCGCAAGAACGGTTATCCTCTACATATTGCCCATCGTGGTACACAATCGCCTGTACTTCTTCATCCGTTAAGCTGATGTGCTGAAGAGCCAAATACACACTCCTGACAGGTACGCTCAAATAAATTAGCTCAGTGTTAAACCTATAAGGGGCGCTGGCAGGGTAACCAAATTGTTTTTGTCTCGCTGTTGGCTCATTTGCCAGATACTGCGGCTTTCCCGGCATACCCACTTTCCCCAGGTCATGCAGTAATGCGACTATCACACAACTTTCATCAGTAATATTGGGTGCAACGGCAGCCTTTATTTTCAGCATGGTTTCAGCCACATTAACCGAATGCTCCAAAAGTCCGCCTTCTTTGCATAAATGGAACCTTGTGCTTGCTGGTGCCGTCAACCATGCTGTTTTGTGTTCCATGAAGTTGATAAGGTTACCAAATTGTTCCTTGCGGTCTGATACAAGGGATTTCAGTGCGTTATATCGTCTAATAACTTTATTTTGCATATCGTCGTTTCCCCATTTACATAAAATTATTATCTGGATGAGTTTTCCTTAACAACAACCTCAGTGCGCATGCCTGCAATCAAAACACACCCTGGTTTAACCGTCCGCCCGATGTCTGGGTGACGGGGTTATTGACAACCTTTTTCCATACAGATCATTATAAGCTCGGCGGTGTTTTCAACAACCTCGTCGCCCGGATATCTATAGACATTCAGTTATTGATCACCGGCGCCTGGTGCAAAAACTTAGGCTCGTTGACCTGGGCCAGCAAGAAATCGGCTAGATCACCACGCGATACTGATGAAAGTTTGATTTTCCGGTCGCCCAGATACCATGTCTTGACGATACCTGTTTTCGGTTTATTGCTTAACAACGGCAGCCTGACGATAGTCCAGTCTAAACCAGAATCCCGGATCACAGCTTCCGTTCCGACGATATCGGCGTATGCGTCGCCCATTGTCAGTTTAACCATTTTTACCGCCAGGCGGAACCCAAAATCGAAAGAATCTTTCGGGTCGGGGGCACTGGGTGTTGCCGTGGGCACCAACCGCTGCACCTCTTTTCCGCGCATCGCCGCGATAATATTGGCCATGCCCTCGGAAACCGGGCGCCCTTTTACTCTTCCGGTTGGGCCCAGGAGACTGATAACAGCGTCCGCTCCTTCCACCGCCCGGCTGATGGCCGGCAAATCCTGCAATTCGCCTTGAACCACTTTCACTCCGGGATGGGTAATGTTCAATTTGGCAGGGTTTCGCGCATACGCCGTTACCGCGTACCCTTGTTCGAGAGCCTGCCGCACCAGTATTTTTCCGGTCGTGGCAGACGCGCCGAAAACTGCCAACATCAAAGTATTCGGCCTCCCCGTAGTATTCTACCCTCATCGAACTCTCCTGCCGGGCAACCCCGGTCTTGGGGTACATCCGCTATCTTCCGGCCACCCTCCGTTACCAAGCATACCACTTTCAACTTAAACTCCGGAGGAGATGCAGGGTTCGTTCTCGGTATTGGTGAACATCTCCTCTCTCTAATTACTCCAAGTACAAAGGTATCCACCAAACCGGGTCAAATCCGAAATGCTTCAGGGAGTATTTCTGGATAAGTTTAAAGTACTAACTTAGCAAAACAAGTATCCACGATGACATGATCAAGCATGCCGGCAAACATCATTAGTATTTCCATACGTGCACTTTTAGTCAATTACTTCGCCGGCGCACTTTTTAAATTGAAGGGGATGCTAACTCCCCCGACAGTGATCATATTTTTGCCGCCATTCTTGGAAAGGTAAAGATTTGCATCGGCCTCTGCAATGATTGCCCCAACGTCCATTTCAACCTTTTGCTCGGAGGAAAACCCGGCAATCCCCACACTGAATGTAGGACGGATTTTTAGTTCTTTTTGGCATACTTTTTGAAAAGATTTCGCAATTCTTTGCAGCGCTTTTATAAGAAGGTCGGGAGTTGCCCCGGAAAACACCAGCATGAACTCTTCGCCACCATAGCGACCCACAATATCGTGCCTTCTGGTGTTGGCTAACGCGACAGAACTGAACAAGTTAAGGACCCTATCCCCAACTATATGACCATGGGTATCGTTGATAGCTTTAAAATTATCGAAGTCTACCAGGGCGACTGTTAGATCTTCCCGGCGGGCAGTCAATGTCTTCAATGTCTCTAGCAGTGTATATTTATTAATCGTACCCGTTGCCATATCGAGCGCCAACCGATTATTCAGAAGCTCTTCATATTCCTTTTGGACAGTAATATCTACAAACGACACAATCACAAAGATATCGCCTTCTGAAACAATTCGTGACGCGCTGATTTTAAACCATTTTTTCTGGGCTGATCTACTTATAATAAAGTCTTGACCGATAACGGTGTCGGGAATGGTCACCCCATCGTTCAAAACTGCCGCGACGCCGTCGCGCAGGCTGCATTGCGCACAATTCTCAGGCTCGCCGCAAGTTTCATCGTTGCCGCTAATCGCAGCGCAGTTGAACAAATTTCCAAAACGTTGGCCGTTGAATGATTTTGGGGCAAGTTTGAACGCGCTAAACATATAGTTGTTTACATCACGCAAAGTTGTGTCCTTATTGACAAGGACTAGCCCAACCGGGGAGTTCTCGAATACAGCCTGGAACATTTTAGCGGATTTTTCCATCCCTACATTCCCCTATGTCATATTAGTGTTTGCTTCTAACTAAAAGGGCTGAATGTAATGCCCCCCGTTATAAAGATTCTATAGTCATTATATCCGGCAATTTACGGTCAGGCAAGCTTGCCTGGGAAGATGGTTGCGGACAACCTTTTCCCAGACAGATCATTGTCAACCCGGTGGTGCTGTTACCAACCTCATTTTCTATCTCTTTTTTGAAAATATATCATTCCCTCAAAGTACTCAAACAACCTCCCCGGATATAACCCGTTATTGTTCATACCTAAACCCCTCAAGGTACAGTTCCGAGCTGGATCGTAGTTTATCGAGGCCCTTTGTTCAGTCTTTTTCGCATGTTTGCTTCATGAATTAGCCCTGCACTGTCTCCGGTATAATATACTCGTCACAAGAAAAGTATGTTATACTGACATTGCAGCCGGCCTGTCCCTGCAACATCTCCGCAAGATGATTAGAAACTAGTTTTGATTTCGGCTGGGCTGGTTGAGAGGAACAATATAGGGTTATTTTTGGCTTGGAAAATAACTGGCTGGGAGTCAGTGGAAGGAGGGCTTGGTTAGTTTGACCGGTCATCAAGAATGCGGATAGCTGACTAAAATACCCTAAAGCGTTATAAAACAATAATGAAAAGACGCCAGGCATGTTTAAAAAACTGCAGTCATCGCCGGGTGTCTGAGAAGTCGCTGTTGGTTATGTTTTGGGTGATACCAGTTCTGCGCCCAGACCCGGACCATCTCCCGTTCGGCCACAATTTCTGTCTTTAATTATTAACGTAAAGGAGTTAAAAAATTATGATGTGTCCAGTATGCAACAACGTTGAGCTGAAAATGACGGAACGCCAAAATGTGGAAATAGATTACTGTCCCAAGTGTCGGGGAGTATGGCTGGATCGCGGAGAGCTAGACAAGATTATCGAATTTTCAGCGCCCCAAGGGCCGACCGAGAGCAGCCGCCGTCGGGAAGAGAATGACGATGACAGAGATGACTTTGACCGTGGCAAACGTAAGCGCAAGTCGCCATTAGGTAATCTTTTCGATTTCTAAATTGTTGCAAGAGCGGGTGGGTAAGACGGGAAAAAAGACGTTGCCGTGACCTTGTGCCGCCAACTGTGCCCAATCTTAAGAGTGCCAGGGCTCCGAGACGGCAAATTCTCAACCGCGATGGTTGCCCATTACCAAAGGAGCGAATAGGCTTTGGTTTTAACGATGGATGATGGGGATGGTCATAAACGGTTTATCCACCCGCAAGGTAACCCTGGTTACTGAAGAGCTCTGCGAAGCACAATTCTCCAAATCAACCGTCCCCGCTCTGCCCCCGATCTGTACAAAAACTTAGACCCGGTAGTTAAATTTTGGAATCACCGCCCATTGACGGCGTGCCCACTGAGGAGCGGCTGCGCATTTTGCGACTGATCAAAGACATCACCGGCAATCACTGGCAGGTGGACACCATTCACGGCGAAGGCTCGATGGCAGCGCAGGAGATGTTCCTTTACGGCAGTGCTGACTGGAAAAAGTTTCAGGCGGCTGCAAGGCGTGCCGCACATCTAAACGGGTGGCAGGATAACTCCGTATATGGCAGACTCCCTTTAATTCAGGATTGCGTGAAAATGCCCCCGGTGGATACATCCTATCAAAGCTTTCCGCCGACGGCGAAAAAATATGGAGCAAAGAAGAAGAGGTAGCAGCTTATGGATCGGTAAACAGCTCTTAAAAGCCATCCAGGAAAATATACGGCATTACCATCGGACTTGACCCTATTTGCCGTACACTGAGGTGAGAGTCTATAAATATCTCAGGGGCGGTGTAAGCAAGCATGGACGGAACCAGGAAAAAGTTTACCGCGGAATTCAAACGGCAAGGAATAACTAACGATGTGTCACAGCCCGGGCCAGACCATGGATGAGATAGCAGATCACTTGGGGATTCACCGCGGTGTATTGGTCAGGTGAAGAGGAGAAGTAAAGGAGCCAGGCCAGAAGTCTTTTCCCGGTTATGGGGTTAAGAGATTAACATTCCAGGAAGACGGGGGTCTCGGACTCAAACGGGATCTGGCCAGCGCCACCACCACCCAAAAGAGTTAACCGCTTACCCTAAAC
Source organism: Candidatus Limnocylindrales bacterium (assembly GCA_035478055.1). Classification (GTDB taxonomy): domain Bacteria; phylum Bacillota; class Dethiobacteria; order DTU022; family DTU022; genus DATIKA01. The sequence goes on from DATIKA010000298.1 coordinate 15,211, forward strand.
GGCAACGTATTTGGGGACTGTTTACCAGCGGATACGCCGGCCACAGTAAGGCAAACAGGG
>DATIKA010000299.1:0-4175 GCA_035478055.1 Candidatus Limnocylindrales bacterium
AGGTGTCCCCTTCGTTTTTCTTCAATCAGGCGCGCAAACCCGCCTAAAGGATCGCGTTGCTCCATGTTGCGCTCAGGCTGCCGCCGGAGAAGCTTACGCTAACCGACTGGTCACTGTAGCTTTCAACAATATGCGAAGCGTGAGGAAAGGTGCCGAAATACTGGAAAGTCAGGTCGACTGGAACCCAACCGAGGCCATCCACATAGAATTCAGCCCAACTATGGCGGGCACCCTGCAGCGAACCGGATGTCATCGGGCCGCGCTGCGGCCGGGCAAAGCCAATCACTTCTCTTGCCGTTACTCCCAACTCCCGGGCCCGGTTAATAAAACCCTGAGCAAGGACACGGCAATTGCCGTCGCCGGCAAATTGGTTAAATGCCTGGCGTGCTTTTTCAACGGTCTCGTTAGTGGAATTAATCGACACATGACGCACATTGATATTATAATCAACAACGATGGTTTTGCTTTCACCCGGATTTAGCTCGCCGATGTTAAAGGTGCTGACCCGTCCGGAGGAGGATATTATATCAAAATTGGTGGAATGTAAGGTGTTTGTCTGGTAAGGCGAGTTATTCTCGAGCAAAGGCACAGCGACTGCCACATTGCGAGAAGTTTCACTGCCATTATTGGTAATTCTTACTTCCATTCGGAAGCTAAAATTTCTTGCGGTGCCCCAGGAATAAGTAACCGGGGCGGCGGGGCGGGGCGGTTCTACTGCCGTCGGGCGGGTGACCGCGGTCGCGGTAACTACCGTTGCGTTTGAAGGCGGCTGGTTTTCTGCCTCAACCGGCTGACCGGCGTCATTCTGCCCAACAACTGTATTTTGCGCTCTGAAATCAATCGGGGGGCTGAGCGCTTCCGAGACTGCCTGAGTTGCCGGGGCAGAAGGAGGCTTTGGATTCGTTTGTTCCTTTGATTCCGCAGGTGATGGCTGCACCGTCGGTTGAACAGGAATTTTATCTTGTTCCGTTTCCGAGGGGACAGCACCAGTCGCTGCCGCTGCGACACCATTGCTTTCATCAGTCGCATACAGCTGTCGATTCTCTGTCGGCTGCTCATCTTCCGTTGGTTCCTCTTCTCCCAAGCCGGTCTGATTGACCCACGAACCGTTTGAACCATGCAATGCTTCCGTGCGATCGATCAAGGCCGCTTCAACTCCGCTGCCGGCCAACGAGGTTTCGCTATTTCCGGGCAAGATAAAATACCCGACTGCTGCATTCAATAGCAAAACTACCACACAGATGCACGCGCTTTTCACCCATCCGTCTTTCTTCTTCATCAAAAAGTCCCTCCTTCAGAGGGACCGACAAAGTTGAAACTAATAAAACCCGTTTCGTCAGCCAGGCTGTCTTAGCTCCTTCCGGAGCCTTAGACCCTTCGGCTTTGCGTCCCTGTTTTTCAACAGGTTTGCCTTTGTCGGTCAGGTTTAGTTATCTTTCCGCACTCAGCGGAGCACTAATCCAACCAGGTGAATGTTTTGGTACTACCAAAACAAAAACTTACTCACACCCTTCCGCGGCAAGTTTACCATACTTTCTTATATTTTGCAATATTTTTTTATCGTGAACCTTCTCCTAGACTTTCGGTCGATGAAGAGAATTTCTTCCCTTCGCTTTTTTCCGTTGTATTTTTACCCTGGTTCAGGTATTTGAATATTTTACCAAGCTCGTTTACTATAATCAGAACGCCAGGCACAAAAATCAGCAGGATCAAGCCCTGACGGGTTTGAGCGAAGCTTAACACATACCCAAGATAGGGGATTGAACCGGTCATTCTACCAACCAGGTTTGCTGCTGGAACCGGGCTTGGGTCGTCCACATTATTGGCATCGCCGCGGGTGACGAATTGGAGCCCTCCTTCGTTATTGATCGCAACTACGCGATGGGTTGTCAATGCGCCAGCCCCTACATTGGTGCGGAAAGTGATGATGTCTCCGACAGAGATCTCTTCCGGAGCTACCGATTGCACTAAAGCGATGCTGCCGGTATCGAACTCCGGACTCATGCTGCCGCTTAACACGATGTAAATCTGCCGACCGGCAATCTGCGGCACGCCTCCGGCAAGTCTGCTTTGAATCAGAAAAAATGAGAGGGTAGCCACGGCTAAAAGCAGTAACACAAAGAATATATTACTAAATAGGGAAAATACTCTGGAAATTCTACTTCTGTAATTTTTCTTTTCGGGTTGACCTGGTGTTTGCGCATCAGCTTCTTCTGTGCGAGGAGTTACTGCAGCGAATGGTTCAGCATAGCTTGCTTTCTCATCCCGCGATAGCGACAAGGACTGCGGTGCGGCAACTATTTCAGGTGTTTCGGTTATTTCGCCGGGGAAACTAATGGCAGGTTTATCTTCGCGTACACTTCTTGGCTGACCGTATGTCAAATCCGTGAATGAAATTTCTTCCAATGCCTTCGCAATGGTTTCTATGGCAGGTTTCTCTTCGCTGGCGCTCTGCAGGGCAGCACTTTCCGTGTGTTCTGCGGGTTCGGGCTCCAAGGCAAACAGTTCATCAAAATATTGCCCTGTGAACGGTTGAGAAGTGGCCATTGTTGCATCAAAGTCCGAAGCAGGGACTTCGTCTGACTTTTCAACGGTGGTGCAGTCTTCGGAGAATAAACCCCATTCCCGGCCACCTTCGGGATTGCTTTCGAAAATATCCTGAATAGATTTTATGCCACCATCATACTCAACACTGATCTCATCATCCGGCTCCTCCGCAGCGACAGCCTCCACCCGAGACAGTTTGCCTGAACCGAAGTCGGTGAAAAAATCATTTTGTTCCGCCGGGATAGCGTCAGCGGCACTGAATGGAACGGATCCTGCTTCCAAACCCTCTTCCAGCTCTGCCTTTCTTTCAAACAGGTCGTAGTCGATGATCTTGGCGGTAGCTTCTTTAAAATCTTTCAGGTCCAAAAATGCTATGTAGTCGTTTTCTTTCCGGGCAACCGGTTCATCATTACCAGCCTGATTCAGATTTTTTCTATTGGCAGCGAGGCGCAGGCGCGCTGTAAAATCTTCTCGCCCTGCCCGCTTGGTCAGGTAATCTTCAATCGCGAGCGGCTTATCTAAAGTTTGTTCTGCGAAAAGCTGTGGCGTAGTTACTGGCGAATCGAGGTTCTGGTCAGGGGCCTCGTTTATCGTTCCGATAGTGTCTGCGAACTCAGCAGGCATATTCCATTCCTGGGCATCTTCAGATTTGCTGTTGAAGATATCCTGAAAAGATTTTATACCGCTGTCATACTTAACATTACCTTTGTCACCCTGCTCTTCCGCAGCGACAGTATCCGCTCTAAATAGTTCGCCTGAACCGGAGTCCGCAAGAAAAGCACTCTCTTCTACCGGGATAGTGTCAGTGGCACCGTCTGGAGCGAATCCTGTTTCCAGGACGTCTTCCGATTCCGGCGTTAATGCAAATAGATCGTCGTCGAAACTTTTTGCGGCGACCTTTTTAAAATTTTCCTGATCCAAAAATGCTATGGGGCTGACCTCTTTTCGGGTAACTGGCTCATCATAAACGTTTTGATGCGGAGATTTTCTTTTGGCGGCGATGTGTAGGCGCGCTGTAAAATCTTCTCTCCCTACCCGCTTGGTCATGTAATCATCAATGGTACCGCGTTCAAGGGAAGTGTAGAGTTTTTCATAGTAGCCAGGTTCGACCAGGGCAAGTATATACGCCCCTGCAGCACTGCTTCGCAGTGATTCAAACAGAGCCAGCGAATCGCCTTTAATTAGATCAAGGTCAACAATGATAACTTCCGGCGAAAGTTTACCGGCGGCTTCCAACAGAGCCTTCTCCGATAAACAGTGCATGATCTCGGAACCTGCAGGAATTTTGTTCTTCAATGCCTGCAGTTCTGCCGTTGATATGAAGTTGTAATCAACCATCAACAGATACACCTTATTCCCCCCAATGACTGAACACGAATATGTGTTCAATAGATCTACTTCTGTCTGTAAATTATACTCAAGCTGTGGGCGGTTTGATCGGGTAAGCTGCATGGACGGCCACCACTGCCAGCACTAGCCTGATTGCGACGCTGGTAACTCCGGCGGGGATTCTGCTAACAGCCTGCGGCAATACCCAATGTCAGCCTGCGGCAAACTACTTTGTTTTGATCATCGTTTTGATCGTCTCATCCAGAGGCATTTCAACTCCCTTCTTCGCATATTAGAAA
>DATIKA010000300.1:0-3724 GCA_035478055.1 Candidatus Limnocylindrales bacterium
ACTTTTTTAATCAAACGGCCATTCTGAGGAGGGGAATCTATTGCTACGCACTATGCTATCCGGTAAATTAAGCGTGATCGTGCTTGCCCTGTTTTTAGTCCTGACTCCGATCAGCTTGTCATTTGGCTTTGCCTATTACGAAGTACGCGCAGAGCTGATCGAAAAAGCCCAAGGTGGTTTGAATGCTAAGGCTAATTTAGTTGCGGCTTACGTTGATGGCCGGCTCAAAAGTGATATTGCCTATTCTAGAGCGCATGCCAGCCGGCCCAGCCTCCATAATGCAATCCGCACCGGTGATTCAGATCAATTGCAATTCCTGCTGTCGGAAATTGTTGCTGGATCCAACCTGTTTGAAAATGTTGCGATTGTCAGCCTGGCCGGAGAAATAATTGCTTTTTACCCCGAGCAACCCGGAGCCATCGGTGCCGATCTGTCAGCTCAGGACTGGTATATTGGCGTTTCGCAAACAGAAGCGCCCTATGTTTCAGACTTTTTTTTAACCCACTTTGAACCGGTTCACTACACTTTTGTTGTCGCTACCCCCATCATGATCAGGGGGGATACGTCATTAGGCTATCTGGCAGCGCGTATGAAACCTGGCTACCTGGCCGCCGCTGTTGCCGAGGCCGAATTTCCAGACACCACGGTTTACCTGGTTGATGATCAGGGTTATTTAATTTACCACCCCGATCGTGAGGTTACAGAACCGACCGATGTCAGCGTCTTGGCTCCGGTACAACAGCTATTGCCTGGCGATAACGGCGCAACTATTTTCCCCGACGAATATAGCGGTAAGCAGATGCTGGCCGGCTACCACTTAATCGACACCGCGGGCTGGGGGGTAGTCATCCAGCAACAGCTGAGCGGAGTTTTGATCCCCCTGCAGCGGATTACCACGGTCTTCGTCCTACTCGGTTTGGTCGGTGCTATGCTGGCAGTGCTTGTCGGTTACCATTCCTGGGCTTTAACCAAAAAACACCTGGATACGGCCGATCGGCTGCGCCTCGAAGAAGAACTTGAAGCCGCCTACAGCGCGATGCTCGTCGTCCTTAACAGCTCCTGGCAAGATCTAACAGAGCTCTGTCAGGCGATCCTCCTGCAACTGAAGACTTCACCCGGTCTGGACCTTGGTGTTATTTACCTGTTTAACGAAAAGAAGCTCCAACCTGTCACCAGTATTGGCCTTGCTCTTCCCAACCAAGTCAGCGCTTTTGCCCAGGAATCAGCCCGGTTGAATCTGCCCCTAACAATCAGTGATCTGGCGCCGGATAGCCCGCTTATTATTGAAACTGCCGCGCTCAGTATCCGTCCGCACGAGATCCATGCCTTTCCGATAATTTATGCGCAGGAGACGATCGGTGTATTGGAACTAGCCAGCTTGGGCCGATTGAGCGAACCAGACCTGGATATCATGGACCGGCTTCTGCCGCAGCTGGCGATCAGCATCAACAACCTCAAGGCGCACTTACAGGTAGCCGGTATGGCCAGCCAGCTCAAAATTGCTAACGAAGATTACTCCCGAGTCAACGACGACCTGCTGAGTTTGAATGTTAAATTGCGTGAATCGCAGCATGACCTGATCGAGACAAACCAAAAACTTGATTTTGCATCCAAGGCCAAGTCGGATTTCCTCGCCAACATGAGCCATGAGCTGCGCACCCCGTTAAACTCAATTCTCGGGTTTTCCGAAGTGCTGCAAGATCAGATCTTCGGCGAAGTAAACGATAAACAGGCTGAGTATCTCGCCTACATCCGCGACAGCGGCAAACACTTACTGGACGTGATCAATGACATTCTGGACGTTGCTAAAGTCGAATCAGGCACGATGGATTTAGATTCAACTCAATTTAGCCTCAACCAGTTGTTGCAAAGCTCCATTTCCATGTTTACCGAGCGGGCTAAAAAGCACAGCCTGCAGCTGACTCTTGAGGCTGACCAGCCAATTGAACTTTTTGCTGACGAGCGCAAAGTAAAGCAAATCATGTATAACTTGCTGAGCAACGCAGTGAAATTTACACCCGCTGGCGGTAGTATTGTCGTCCGGTCAGCCGTTAGCGCCGACCAGCCGGATTACGTTTTGGTATCCGTTACCGATTCCGGAATCGGCTTGCGCACAGAAGACCTGCCCCGGCTATTCATCGAGTTCACCCAGCTTGAGCAAACTTTCACTCGCAAACACCAGGGAACCGGTCTGGGATTAGCGCTAACCAAAAAATTAGTGGAAATGCACGGAGGTAAAATCTGGGTAGACAGTATTTTCGGCCAGGGATCTACGTTCTCGTTCACTCTCCCGCTCGGCCAGGTTAATTCTGCAGCCGCTGCCGGCAACGGTTATTGCCCGGCAGAGCTGCCTTCGCTCAAAGATAAAAAAGTGCTGATTATCGAGGATGCACCGGGTGAAGCTAACGCAGCCGAATTCTTGTTCGCCTCCGAAGGCGCCAGGTGCAGCGTTGCCGCTGATGTGCCGACCGGACTTAACCTGGCGTTGGCCGAGCAGCCCGATGTTATTTTGCTTGATCTGATGTTTCCGAACATCGATGGTTATGACTTCCTGCGCTTGATGCACGCCCGGCCGGAGATCGCGCACACTCCCGTGGTTATTTTGACTGCGAAATCCCTTAGTAAAAAAGAGATCGCCGATCTAAAGTTAACAGTCTTTGATGTCGCCCGCAAAGGCAACATCTCGAAGAAAGAGCTGATCGAGATGATGAAGCGTGCGCTATGGTGTAACCCATCAGGAGCAGGAGGAGGAGAAGAAAGATGATCCATGTGCTGGTAGTTGATGATGCTGAACTTAACCGGAAATTACTGGCAGACTATATGTTATATGAGGGATTTACGGTAACCGAGGCAGAAAACGGCGAACAGGCGGTGCATCTGGCAAAGGAGCTAAAACCTGCTCTTATCCTGATGGATATCCAGATGCCCATCCTTGACGGCTACAGTGCGATTAAAATACTGAAATCTGACCCTGCCACGCAACACATTAAGATTATCGCAATTACTTCTTTTGCCATGAAAGGTGACCGGGAGAAAATTTTAAACTCCGGTTGTGACGCGTACATCGCTAAACCGATCGATATGCATGGGTTGATCGAACAAATCGAAACAATTATGGAACTATAACCAGGGAAGCGGTCAAACTGCACCTGGTATTTTGCGGGGGTTTTTCTATTTCAAAAAGAAAATCCTGACTGCCAGGTTATTCCAAAGATCGCCGATGGCTCGTCTGGCAAAAAAAGCGATCTGAAGGAGCATCAGTTTGATTAAAAAAAGAAAATCGACACTAAGACCCTTCCTAAAAATCTTACGGTAAAGTTTTAACCCCGGGAACCGTTAAATTCAGGGATCAGGCTGATTTACAAAGCGGCGATCACTTTAAGAAAAGCTGCAATCAGGTCTGGATCGAACTGGCTGCCGGCGCCTTGCTTAAGCTCTTCGGCTGCTTCTTCCTTGGTCAGCGGTTTTTTGTTCGACAGATCGTTAGTCATCATCTCGTAGCAGCTCACGACAGCAATAATTCTTGATAAGAGCGGGATATCTCCACCTTTTAGTCCTTTGGGGTAACCGGTTCCGTCCCACCGCTCATGATGGGCAAATAGATATTCAGCAATACCGGTCGTATTGCTCAGGGCAATGAGTAGTTGGTAACCGCTGACGACATGCTGCTCTGTTTCAACCGTTTCAGATTCTGACAAGGCTCCTATTTTATTGAGCAGATTGC
>DATIKA010000301.1:0-1853 GCA_035478055.1 Candidatus Limnocylindrales bacterium
CATCCGTTTTTCCGAAGAAGTTTCAGCCCTCTGGGTTAACAACGGGACTTTCCATGTAGCGGGTTATGATATTGATGGATTTCCCTGGGTTAGCGGCGATACGGTGACTATATCCCTTCGCGAGGGCCTGGGTCCTGATACCTGTGCCACCCCTGCGGTAACATTGATTGGTTCAGTGCAGGATAATCAGGGCAACGAGCTTAGCGGCCCACTGCTGCCGGCGACTCCAGCGGCGGACGGAGCTGCGCCGGTGATGATTTCAGCAGTTACAAGGTCAGTAAACACCATTGAGATCACCTATTCTGAAACTGTAATGAATAATAATGCAGCGCCAACTCAATATGTGTTTGATATTGATGGACCTGGTGGAACAGGCCCTGCTGTTACAAACGCCGTAGCAGTGTCCGTGAAAAGGGTGACGCTAACGCTTACAGCAAACGTTCTATCAACCGGAGCTCCATTATCCGCAGCGACCATTACCTACACTGAGCATACAACGGCTGCAAACCGCACGCGGGATACAGCAACTGATCGCAACGATGCTCATTCGCCACAAACTCTGCGAGGCATCGGATCAGGTTTCTAGATGTTATGAGTTGTCCTTGCCAGGCAACTATCTTTTACTTAAATAGATATCCATATCGCCCGGAGAAGCACGCGAACCCCTCGTGTGCTTCTCCGTTCCTTCAATAGTTAACGGGCTTTATTATTAGCTTTAGTGCTGTTTCCCCCGGGTGGAGAGCTTTTTCGGGCGCTATAATATGGAGAACAATATTATAGTTTACAAAATCGAGTCAGCTGATGATAATTTCCTTAAAATATTATTTGGATTGCCTTACAGTGAGTGGTCGGTGCGGCCTATTTTCACCTGGCATGATCAAAGGTTGGTATTTTTACGCGAAGAAGAAGTATTTTAGGATTTTTTCCTGTCGATTACCATTGTCTTTTATTGAAATTCAGGTTAATATAATAACGTATGCGCCTGTAGCTCAGGGGATAGAGCAGCGGACTTCTAATCCGTTAGTCGCAGGTTCGATTCCTGCCAGGCGTGCCAAAAAAAATAGGGCTTCCGGGGTTTTTCGCCCCGGATATTTTTTAATTACGGTAAAGGAAGTGACTGCATGGCTAAAATAGTGATCGAACAGGTAATGTCTGATTTGTTTCGCGCCGAGATTCCCCTGCCCCGCAATCCGCTCAAAGCGACTAATTCCTACATCATAAAATCAAACAGCAGAAATCTCATTATCGATACGGGAATGAATCGGGAAGAGTGTAAGCAGGCAATGTCGGAAGTGGTGCGGGAACTGGATATCGATTTGCATAAAACGGACTTTTTTATCACACATTTGCATGCCGACCATGTCGGTCTGGTCAATGAGCTGGCGGCGAGTGATGCTGCTATCTACTTCAACCAACTTGATGCCGACGTTTTAAACTATAAAAACTTGTGGCAGATGGCCTGCGTGATGGCTGCGCGAAACGGTTTTCCGGCAGGCGATGTTGACAGAGCGGTTAATGCTCATCCCGGTCAGAGGTATAGCCCACATCAACCGGTTAATTTTAAAATGATCACCGAAGAGGATACCATCGTATGCGGCGACTTTGAGCTGCAGTGTATTGTCACACCGGGCCATACCGATGGTCACACCTGTTTGTATGAGCCCAACCGTAAAATGTTTTTTTCCGGTGATCACATTCTGGGTGATATTACACCGAATATATCCACCCTGTCAGATGAAGGCAATCCTCTTGCCGATTATCTGAGCAGTTTAGATAAAGTTTACCAGATGCCCATTGAACTTGTTTTGCCCGGGCATCGCCGTATTGTCAACGATTGCCGGAAGAGAATAACC
>DATIKA010000302.1:0-7368 GCA_035478055.1 Candidatus Limnocylindrales bacterium
GCCCAAAAAATAGTGAAGCATGTTCATTCCAATGCTATAGTTTTGGCCGGATCCGGGCAGACGTATGGCATTGGTGCCGGTCAAATGAGCAGAATTGGCGCTGCCCGCATTGCTATTGCTCAGGCGGGACCGAAGGCAAAAGGGGCGGCCCTGGGGTCGGATGCTTTTTTCCCGTTCTCCGACACAGTTGAAGAGGCGGCGGCAGCCGGGGTCACGGCCATCATTCAACCGGGCGGGTCACTGAAAGATCAGGATTCGATTGATGTTTGCGATTCGCTCGGTCTGACCATGGTAATTACGGGTCAGCGTTATTTTAAACACTGATTTTTGCATTGCAGGGGGATTGAGTCTGTTGCGGGTTTTAATTGTTGGCGGAGGGGGCCGCGAGCATGTTCTGGCCTGGAAACTAGCCCAGAGCCCTATGTTAGATAAATTATTTTGTGCGCCGGGTAATGCCGGCATTGCCTCTGTGGCCGAGTGCGTTGCTATCTCTGTGGAAGATATTGATGCTCTGCAAAAATGGGCGCTGGAAAATAAGATTGATTTAACGATTATCGGTCCTGAAGTTCCCCTGGTTTTGGGAATTACCGATATTTTTCGGCAGGCCGGTTTGAAGGTTTTCGGGCCTGACCGGGATGGCGCCATGCTTGAGGGGAGTAAAGCCTGGGCTAAAGAAATGATGAGACAGTGCTCTATACCGACAGCGTCATACGCTGTTTTTAGCGATTTTGCAGAAGCCAGGCAGCATCTGGTTCATTATCATGGAAGGCCGGTAGTGATCAAGGCAGACGGTTTAGCCGCCGGCAAAGGTGTTGTTGTCGCTGCCAGCATCGAAGAAGCGGAAAAAGCTTTACACAATATTATGGTGGACCGGGTTTTCGGTGAAGCCGGTGATCGGGTGCTTATCGAAGAATGCCTGACCGGGGAAGAGGTATCGGTTCTGGCGATTGCTGACGGTAAAAACTTTTTTGTGCTTCCTTCAGCGCAGGATCATAAAGCAATTGGCGAGGGTGACACGGGCCCGAACACAGGCGGTATGGGTGCTTATTCGCCGGCACCTGTACTGACTGCCAGCCTTGCTCAACGCGTAAATAATCAGGTTTTTCAGCCATTACTTGAAGAATTGCGCAATAGAGGGATTGATTTCCGGGGAGTTCTTTATGCCGGATTGATGGTCAGCGGCGGTCAGTTTAACGTGCTTGAGTTTAACGTGCGCTTTGGGGACCCGGAAGCTCAGGTTATTATACCGCGGTTGCGTTCGGATTTACTGCCGCTGCTGGCGGCCGCGGCGGCCGGTGACCTGAGCGGAATCAAGCCGGAGTGGAGTGGCGATGCTGCTGTTTGTGTCGTGATCGCCTCAGGCGGTTATCCGGGGAAATATGAAGTTGGCTATGAAATCAAAGGGTTGGAACTATTGTCGGAAGCTGACAGTGATCAGGAGGCTGTATTTCACGGTGGTACAGCCTTTGAGGGTGACAGGGTGGTTACTGCCGGGGGGCGCGTGCTCGGTGTAACTGCATGGGGCGGCGATTTAAAAATAGTGTTGCAGCGCGTTTACAGGACAGCCGAAAAAATAAAATTTAGCGGCTGCTATTACCGCTGCGATATTGCATACAGGGCACTGCCGGGGGGTAAAGGTTAAAAATTGGTTGGCGGAAGGGGGATGGGAACCGGAATCAGTTGTGGCCAGGCGAAACATTTGAGGGTATTGGAATCATTTGTAGTTGTCGGTTTTGCCGGTAATTATATCCGGATGTCTTTCAGCGGTGCCGTATGTGAAGAAGAGGCCGCAGCCGGGGTAGAATGAAAAACAGGAGTTGAACGAAGATGAGTTTTGCCCTTTCCCAACATCACCATGTTAAAAAAGAGGAATTCAGGAATTTCGCGGTAGATGAGCTTGATACCGGTCCTGATTTCCCGCGCGAAAATTTGAAAAAGGCGGCCGAGCGTGGCTATTTGGGTTTGCCTGTCCCGAAGGAATGGGGAGGCGGCGGCGAAGATTTTTTAACATATATTCTGCTTATCGAGGAAATATCCCGGGTTTGCGCCGCGACCGGAGTAATCGTGGCGGTGCATACATCGCTTGGTAACTTTCCCCTGCTTAATTACGGTACACCTGCACAGAAGGAGCGTTACCTCGCCGGGCTGGCTAAAGGTAATTTATTGGGCGCTTTTGCCCTAACCGAAGCGTCCGCCGGTTCTGATGCCGCTGCTCTAAGCACCAGCGCCGTGCCGGTGGACGGTGGCTACCGGTTAAACGGTTGCAAGCTTTTTATTACCAGCGGTGGTGAAGCTGATATGTATACAGTCTTTACGACGGTGGATTTTGCCCTCGGACGAAAAGGAATTACCGCTTTTTTGGTGGAAAAAGGAACTCCCGGGTTTAAGGCAGGCAAGATAGAAAGAAAAATGGGTTTAAAGCGTTCGCATACGACCGAATTACTGATGGAAGATGTTTTCCTGCCGGCGGTAAATCGACTTGGACAAGAGGGAGAAGGTTTTTCGATAGCCATGTCCCTGCTGGACGCCGGTCGGATTGGCATTGCTGCCCAGGGATTGGGTTTGGCCCAGGCCAGTATCGATTACACTACCACTTATTGGCGTGACCAGGAAGCTGCCGGAAAGAAAGCATCGCAATATACTTGTTTTGTGCTAGCTGACCTTGCTGCCCGCCTTGAAGCGGCGCGGCTATTGGTTTATCGGGCAGCTGTAATTAAAGGGGCAGGGCGAACGTGCACGAAAGAGGCATCGATGGCTAAAATGTTTGCAACCGATCTGGCTATGGCAGCGTCGACCAAGTGTATCGATCTCTGTGATTTTGAAGGAGCCAGCCAAGATAACCCGCTGGCCGGTTATTTTTGTGACGCCAAGGCGACTCAGATTTACGAAGGAAGCAATCAACTACAGCGAATCGTAATCGCCCGTGCAATATTGTGAGTAAAGAAGAGGGTTGTTAAAAAGGGGGTTATTGCCAATGAACTTTATGTTAACCGAAGAGCAAGAAATGACCCGGAAGATGGTGCGGGATTTTGCCGAAAAGGAACTGAAACCGGGAGCAGAAGCAAGGGACGACAAGGAGGAGTTCTCACGGGAAATATTTAACAAGATGGGCCGTCTTGGGTTGACCGGCATACCGTGGCCGGAAGAATACGGGGGAGGCGGCTGTGATTTTGTTAACTATGTGATCGCCGTGGAAGAACTGTCTCGGATTGATGCTTCAGCGGGGGTAACCCTTTCGGCGCACACATCCCTGGCCGGGTGGCCCGTTTACAAATACGGCAATGAGGAACAGAAGAAAAAATACCTTGAACCGATGGCTCTCGGTGATAAATTGGGTGCTTACGGGTTAACAGAACCAACCGCCGGTACCGACGCGGCTGCACAGCGCACGACTGCTGTCCTGGACGGTGACTGCTACGTTCTGAACGGGAGTAAAACGTTTATCACAAACGGCGGTGAAGCGGAAGTCAATATCATTTTTGCCGTAACGGATAAAGAAAAAAAGTCACGCGGGATCAGCGCTTTTATTGTTGAAAAGGGAACGCCGGGTTTTACGTATGGTAAAAAGGAACGGAAACTGGGTTTGCGTTCATCACCCACTCTCGAACTGATTTTTGAAAACTGCCGGGTGCCGCAAGAGAACCTGCTTGGACAGGAAGGGGAAGGTTTTAAGATAGCGATGAGTACTCTTGACGGCGGGCGTAACGGCATTGCCGCACAGGCCGTGGGCATTGCCCAGGGTGCCATGGAAGAAGCTGCCAACTATGCCAAGAGCAGAGAACAGTTTGGTCAGGCGATTGCCAATTTCCAGGCGATCTCATTTATGCTGGCGGATATGGCAACCAAGATTGAAGCCGCCCGTTTGTTAACCTACCAGGCGGCATACCTTGAGAGCGAAGGATTGCCTTATGGTAAAGCATCAGCAATGGCCAAGTTGTTTGCTTCGGAAGCAGCAATGGAGATAACTACCAATGCCGTGCAGATATTCGGTGGCTACGGCTATACCCGCGATTACCCGGTAGAGCGTTTTATGCGTGATGCTAAAATAACCCAGATTTATGAGGGGACCAGCGAAGTGCAGCGTATGGTTATTTCGCGTTATCTGCTTGGTCAAAGCTGAAAGGAGCATCGTTGATAATGGTTAGCAAAAAGCGGGGCTTGATTATGGTATTTACCGGTGATGGTAAAGGCAAAACTACGGCTGCCGTTGGCCAGGCAGTACGAGCCCTGGGTCACGGTTATCGGGTGTATATGATCCATTTTATGAAAGGACGTGATTATGGCGAATTTTTGTCTACAACACAGATGCCTAATTTGACGATTGTTAAATCAGGCCGGGATTCCTTTGTGAGCCGGGAAAAGCCGGATCCGGTGGATATTGAGCTGGCCAGAGACGGTTTTGCCAGAGCTGGGAAAGCAGTAATGAGCGGCGAGTATGATATGGTAGTGCTTGACGAGATTAATGTAGCGGTTGATTATGGTTTAATACCGGAAAAAGATCTGTTGAAGATGCTGGATAAAAAACCGGCCGGGGTGACAGTGATTTTAACCGGACGCGGAGCATCGCCGCAGCTGGCAAAAAAAGCAGACATGGTCAGTGAAATACTGGCCATCAAACATCATTACGAGCAGGGTATCGAGAGTTGCAAGGGTATTGAATACTGATTGTGGTTTAACGTATATAATCAGTAAGAGGTCGAAGGGGCTTTTCTCTAATTGATGCATGATACGGGGTGTGTTGATGCAACTGGTTGAGGAACTATTGCAAGGCAACAGGCGAGCTGTTGCTCGCTTGATTTCGCTGGTCGAAAATGATGATCCGCAAAAGTTGGCGCTGTTGAAAAAAATTTATCCGCATACAGGCAGTGCCTATAATATCGGTATTACAGGAGCACCTGGCTCCGGTAAAAGTTCACTGGTTGATCTGCTGCTGCAGGAGATCAGAGACGAAGGTTTAACCGCTGGTGTGATCGCCGTCGACCCGACCAGCCCTTTCAGTGGCGGTGCGATTCTTGGCGACCGTATCCGCATGCAAGATCATGCCCTGGATAACGGTATTTTTATCCGCAGTATGGGTACCAGGGGAAGCCTTGGCGGTCTTTCCCGTGCCACAAGAGAGGCAGTTCAGGTGCTTGATGCTTTCGGTAAAGATCTTGTTCTGATTGAAACTGTGGGGGTTGGGCAGTCAGAAGTTGACATTGTTAAAACCGCTGATACGACAGTTGTTGTGTTGACACCGGCCGGTGGTGACAGTGTTCAAACGATGAAAGCCGGCATTATGGAAATCGCCGATGTTTTTGTCATAAATAAGGCCGATCTACCGGGGGCTGAAAGGACGATTGCTGAAGTTAACATCATGCTCGATATGAAAAAAGTTGCAAAATGGCGTCCGCCGGTCTTGCCGACTATAGCGATCCGAAGCGAAGGTATTGGCCCACTGTGGCAGGCTATTAATGAACACCGCCATTTTCTGGAAGAAAGCGGCCGTTTGCTGGAAGTACGTCGGGAACGGGTTCGCAGGGAACTTATGGATCAAGTTGAATATCTGGTTAAAAGTAAAATCTGGGATCAGGTTAAAGAGCGAATGGCTCGAGAGCAGTTGGTGGAACAGATTATTTTGCGAAAGCAGGATCCTTACAATGCGGCCCGTGAATTGCTCGAAAAAACAGATTTCTCTTTCGGAAAAACCGGGGAGGGTGAATAGATGAGTGAGGCAGAAAAATTAGTGCAGATTGTTGAGGCAGAAAAACAATGGCGTGAACAAAATAAACAGCTGACGGAGCGCAGCGAACCATTCGAAACTGTATCCGGTAAACCGGTTAAAGATCTTTGCACGCCGTTTGATGTGAAAGCTGTTGACTATTTAAGAGATCTGGGTTTCCCGGGCAGTTACCCCTATACCAGGGGTGTACAGGGGAATATGTATCGAGGGCGTTTATGGACGATGCGTCAGTTCTCCGGCTTCGGCGATGCTTTCGATTCTAACCAGCGTTACCGTTACCTGTTGGGGCAGGGGCAGACCGGTTTAAGCGTTGCTTTTGATATGCCGACGATTATGGGTTACGATTCCGATCACGAACGCTCTTTGGGTGAAGTAGGGCGTTGTGGAGTGGCGATCGATTCGCTGGAAGACATGGAAGTGCTTTTTAACCAGATTCCGGTGGATAACGTTACTACCTCGATGACGATCAACGGCCCGGCTGCCATTATCTGGTGTATGTACCTGGCCAATGCTGAGAAGCAGGGTGTCAGGCTTGATCAAGTTGGTGGGACAATCCAAAATGATATCTTGAAGGAGTTTATTGCCCAGAAGTCATGGATTTTTCCTCCGCAACCTTCCATGCGTCTGATAACGGATATATTTGCTTTCGCCGCACAGCATGTGCCGCGTTGGAATACGATCAGTATCAGCGGCTACCATATCCGCGAGGCAGGCTCTACCGCCGTGCAGGAACTTGCTTTTACTCTGGCTGACGGGTTTGCCTATGTGGAAGCGGGTATTGCGGCCGGGCTTGACGTCGATGAATTTGCACCGCGGTTATCGTTTTTTTTCAATGCTCATCTCGATTTTTTTGAGGAGATTTGCAAGTACCGGGCAGCCAGACGAATCTGGGCGCGGCGCATGAAGGAACGTTATGGGGCGAAAGACCCCCGTTCCTTGATGATGCGTTTTCATACCCAGACGGCAGGCTGCAGTTTAACCGCCCAGGAGCCGGAAAATAATATTGTTCGTACAGCCCTGGAAGCGATGGCAGCAGTGCTGGGCGGCACCCAGTCGCTGCACACCAACTCGATGGATGAGGTTCTGGCTTTGCCATCGGAGAAAGCGGTAAAAATAGCGCTGCGCACTCAGCAGATTATCGCTTATGAGAGTGGGGCGGCCAATACAATTGACCCGCTGGCCGGTTCATATTTTGTCGAGGCGCTGACCGATCAGATCGAAGCAGAAGCGGAGGAATACTTCAAGCGCATTGAAGAAATGGGCGGAGTTTTAACAGCGATCGAT
Source organism: Candidatus Limnocylindrales bacterium (assembly GCA_035478055.1). Lineage (GTDB taxonomy): Bacteria > Bacillota > Dethiobacteria > DTU022 > DTU022 > DATIKA01. The sequence goes on from DATIKA010000302.1 coordinate 7,007, forward strand.
CGCGGTTTTTTCCAACAGGAGATAGCTGACGCCGCTTATGCCTTCCAACGCGCGATCGATTGCGGGGAGCGCGTTATGGTTGGGGTGAACCGCTTTACTTCCGACGAACCATTGCAAATTGATCTGTTGAAGATCGATGCAGCGGTAGAGCAAAAACAGGTGGATAGATTGCAAGTATTAAAAAGTGGACGCGACGGTATTGCGGTCAGCAACTGCCTGGAGAAACTGAAAAAAACGGCTTCAGGCAGCGAAAATATTATCCCCAGCATCCTCGAGGCGGTAAAAGCCTATGTTACCGAAGGTGAAATAGTGGCAACACTGAAAGAAGTTTTTGGCGAATACAGGGAAAAACCACTGTTTTA
>DATIKA010000303.1:0-3461 GCA_035478055.1 Candidatus Limnocylindrales bacterium
AGGAACCCTTATAGGGTGCCGATCACTTAATCGTTGCCAAAAATATTTTCCCTTGAAATAGCAGGTGATTGAAGATATAATCGACAAGAGAACAATTAAACCTATCGGATGAGTAGGAAATTGCACTGCGAGCGAACGCTGGAGGCCGTTGTTTCCTGGCCCTCCCTGGCCAGGTCGTCCCGTAAAATTCAGGCAGCATCTCCATCCGTGGTTGTTCAGTGGTAATTTTGCCGATTCGAAACGGAGGCCTTTGCCAATGGCAGTAATCGCCGATAAACCCTGGTGGGAGCGTTATTCCAGGCAGATCCTTTTCCCGCCCATTGGACGCGAAGGACAAGAAAAGCTGCTCCAGAGCAGAGTTGCCGTGATTGGCATGGGTGCTCTGGGAACCGTATCCGCAAACTGCCTGGCTCGTGCTGGCGTTGGTTTTTTAAGGTTGGTTGACAGAGATTTCGTGGAACCGTCAAATTTGCAGCGTCAGATCCTTTTCACCGAAGATGACGCCAATAAAGTGATGCCCAAGGCCACGGCAGCACTCGAGAAACTGGCGGCGGTCAATTCGAACATTACTTACGAAGCCATCATCGATGATGTCAACCATACTAATATTCTAGATATCATATCTGACGTTGACCTGGTTTTGGATGCCACAGATAATTTTGAAATCCGCTTTCTCATTAATGAGGCCAGCGTTAAGTGTAACAAACCCTGGATTTATGGCGCCTGTGTGGCCAGCTATGGTATTACCTTTTCGATTATCCCTGGCGAAACCGCTTGCTTGCATTGTTTTTTTGGGGATTTGCCTGCGCATGCTGCTGCCGAAACCTGTGATACTGCCGGAGTTTTAGCCCCTATTGTGAATGTGATCGCATCACTGCAAGCTATGGAGGCACTGAAATACTTGAGCGGTAACTCGGCTTCATTGAATCAACAAGTTTTGTTTATCGACCTATGGCAAAACGAATGGACAAAAATGACTGTTTCCAGAAGCGAAGACTGCGCAGTATGTGTTAATAAAAAATATCAATATCTTTCCGGTGAAATGGAACAGCAATCAACCTATCTGTGCGGGCGGGAGGCGTTTCAGGTTTTACCCTCACGCCGGGTTAATTTATCCCTCGGCAAACTGACTGACAGACTGTCTGCACTGGGCCGCGTTACCGGCAATGAATACTTGATCAAGTTCAACGTCGATCAATACGAGATTATCATATTCCCTGATGGCAGGGCCATTATCAAGGGAACTGCGGATCCTAAAATCGCCAGATCTTTATATGCCCGCTATGTCGGAGGTTAAGGAGACAACCGTTTTGATATATCTGGACAACGCTGCCACAAGCTGGCCCAAACCCGAGATAGTATATCGGGCCATGGATTCTTTTGCCAGGAGCTGCGGCGCTAACCCTGGGCGGGCGAGCTTTCGCATGGCTGTGAAGGCGGAGGAGACTGTCCGGCAAACACGAGCGTCTGTAAAAAACTTCTTTGGTGCCGCACGCGATGACCACGTTATTTTTACATTAAACTGTACCGATGCTTTGAACATTGCCTTGAAAGGTCTGCTTAAGCCTGGCGATCATGTTATTACCAGCCACTTGGAGCATAATTCCGTCAGCAGACCTTTAAACCGTTTAAAAGAACTCGGTATCTGCTATTCGCGGGTATCTTCTTCTCCTGAAGGGCTAATCAACCCCGAAGAGATAAAGCCCTTGATCAACGCACAAACCAAGCTCATTGTTTTATCCCATGCCTCAAATGTTTTGGGCACAGTGCAACCGGTACAGGAGATCGGCCGCCTGGCACGAGAACACGACCTTCTCTTCCTGCTTGATGTTGCCCAGACTGCAGGAGAAATACCGATCACTATGCACGAAATGGGTATCGACCTTATGGCCTGCCCGGGCCATAAGGGACTGTTCGGACCACCCGGAACCGGAGTCCTGGTTTTTAACGGTAAGATTGAAATAAATTCTTTGCGAGAAGGAGGTACGGGCAGTGCTTCTGAAGAACCTTATCAACCCAAATATTACCCGGACCGCCTGGAGGCAGGCACTCCAAACACGCACGGTATTGCTGGTCTGAAAGCTGGTATCGAATTTATTCAGCAGGAAGGTCTGCTTCAAATAAAAAACTATACGCATAAGCTTTTGAGCTCGTTGTTGAAAGGATTGTCAAGCATCAAAGGAGTTACCATTTATGGTTCACAGGATCCTTGTATCCGTGCCGGACTGGTATCTTTTAATATAATAGGGTGGGAGCCGCAGGAGGCAGCTGCAGCTCTTGATTCCAGGTTCGCCATAGCCTGCCGGGCAGGCTTGCATTGCGCACCGTGGACTCACAAGGCCATTGGTACTTTTCCGGATGGTGCGATCAGGTTCAGTCTAAGCTATTTCAACACAGAAGAAGAAATCGCCTCGGCTATTAGCGCCGTGGTAAATTTAGCCAAAAACCCTGCCATCTGAGAATATGCCAATCCTACTATTGTGCATAATAGGATTACGGGTTATAATGCATACGATATGGTCTTATAAGGAGGCGTTCCGCGGATGAAAAAACTTTTCCCGACCGGCTATCGGCCAGGCAAGACAGGTCTGGAAAAAGTCCTGGGCAGCTTGGAGAAAGAAATTATGGAAGTTATCTGGCGGAATAGTGCCGAAGTGTGCGTGCGAGACGTTTTTGAAACGCTGGTTATCCAACGGGAAATTGCTTACACCACGGTGATGACCATTATGGGACGCCTGGCTGACAAAAAATTGTTGGAAAAACAAAAAATCGGTAACGCATACTTCTTCAAACCGACACTAACCCGTGAAGCTTTTACGGAGATGATGGTTGGCAACGTCATAGACGATCTTTTATCTGATTTTAGCGATGCAGCCCTGGCCTGCTTCATAAACCGGGTCGGTAACAAAGACCTGGAAACCGTGAATAAGTTGGAGAGGTTGCTGGCTTCAATGAAGGAGCGAAGCGATGATAGCAGTATGGAATGAACTGCACACATTTTTAATCTACGCTGTTCTCGGGTACGCCCTGATCTACCCGTTAGCTTTGTTGTGCCTGCGGCTATTTTCGATTGACCACCCCGGCCAGCGACGGCAGTTTTACGTGCTGGCAATGCTCTCTCCCATGATCGGGTTTGTGCTTTACCATACGATCTTTATGACGCGATGCCAGGTGGAACTTATCCAAGCCAGAGTGGAAGGAGAAGCGCTGCTCCTGCTTTGTATGGTCGCGGACCGAGCTTTGCACATTGCCGCCCCGATCCTGATAGTACTGATTATCCTCGGCCTGGGCAAGGCCTTAACCGCGGCAATTCTGGTGAGAAGGCTTCGCTTTAAGGCAGTCAAACCGTATCACGGGATAAGCAACCGCGTTGAATTTATTCTCGGCCGCCGTTGCGCCAGTATTGGTCTTGGTATTCCGGAGATTATTTACAGCAACCGAGCCGGTTTTGCCGCTTTCAC
>DATIKA010000304.1:0-3124 GCA_035478055.1 Candidatus Limnocylindrales bacterium
GACCTTCAAGTTGACATTACCGAGCTGGACATTGATGAAGGGTCAGCCCTTCTTTTCTGTACCGACGGGCTTACAAACCTGGTTCTGGAGCGGGAGATTTTGGCTGCTGTTAAGGAACAGACCGACCCTGAAGCATCGGCGGCATCTTTGATCGAAATGGCAAATTCAAGGGGCGGCTTTGATAATATTACCGTGGTGTTGGCCACCGATATTGGAGGAAAGTAAGTTTTATGGTTGGTAAAATTTTGGCGGAACGCTATGAGCTGATCGAAAAGATCGCCGAGGGAGGGATGGCCAAGGTTTTTCGTGGTCGGGATCTCCTTTTAAAACGGACTGTGGCCGTTAAAGTACTGAAAGATCAGATGACCGGTGATGCCGGTTTTGTGCGTCGTTTTAAGCGTGAGGCCCAGTCGGCTGCAGCGCTTTCGCATCCTAATATTGTCAATATATTTGATGTCGGCGAGGATGACGGCACTTATTTTATGGTTATGGAATTTGTTGATGGTAAGAATCTAAAAGAATATATACGGGAAAAAGGCCGTCTGCCGGTGCCCGAAGCGGCGTATATTGCCCGACAGATTGCTGAAGCGCTGGAGCAGGCACATGCCGCAGGTGTTGTTCACCGCGATATAAAACCACAAAACATTCTTTTCCCCAAAGATGGCAAGGTGAAAGTGACTGATTTTGGGATTGCGATCGCCGGTGATGGGGCGACTCTCACCGTTGGCGACCATATCATCGGGTCGGTACAGTATATTTCCCCGGAACAGGCTCGCGGTGGGTTGGCTGGCAAACAGTCCGACCTTTATTCCCTGGGAATCGTGCTCTACGAAATGGTTACCGGTAAGGTGCCTTATGACGGCGAAAGTCCGGTTGCTGTAGCGATGAAGCATATCCAGGAGCCGATTGTCCCCCCCAGGCACCTGGTAAGCAGTATACCCGAACCTTTGGAACGGATCATTTTAAAGGCTGTTCAGAAAGATCCGTCTCTACGTTATGTTAGTGCCAGGAAGTTTCTGGAGGACCTTTTGTTTGGCGGACCGAGTGAAACGCCCCAGGCTGCTTTACCCTATGTTGTTAAACATACTGATGACGACGATGATGATCTGATTTTACGACCGTCAAACGAAGGGGCAACTGCTTTCGATTATTATGTTTCACCGAAAAAAAGCAGAACCTGGTTGAAGCTGCTGATACTGTTGTTATTCCTGGCCCTTATGGTAACCGGTTCAATTTATATATTAAATACCTATGTTATTGTCCCTGAAATCGCTGTTCCCGAGGTGGTTGGCCTCAGCCGGGACGATGCGGCTCAGATTCTGACAGAAGCAGGTCTGGTTCCCAATCCTGAAATTATTTTAGTCTATCATGATGAGATTGATATGGGATATGTTGTAAGGACTGAACCGGCGCCGGGCCGTGCTGTTCGCCGAGACAGGGTTATCAATATGTTTATCAGTCAAGGTCCGCAATATATAATAACCCCTGATCTTACTGAGCGCACGGAGCGGGAGGCCGAGATGCTGTTGCGCGATCTTGGGTTGACCATGGTTGTGATCAGAGAATATAACGACGAGGTTCCAGAGGGCTTGGTATTCCGTCAGCTGCCTGGAGAACTGTTTCGTATTTCTCAGGGTGAAGAAGTGATTGTGCATGTAAGTCTGGGTCGCAGTCCATTTTTGATAGCTAATTTGCTTGGGTTTTCCGAAGCAGCGGCGATTGACTATCTTGAAGAAAACGGCCTTCGACCGCGCGTGCGTTATCAACCAACGATCGGTTTTTCTGGTCACGTAGTTGATCAGTTTCCCGCAGCGGGACAAGAAGTGCGGGCCGGGCAATCCGTTGATATTGTGGTCGGCCAATAGATGTTAGGAGGTTTTGTTTGCGCCAAGGAACTGTTATCAGAGCAGCAGGGGGTTTTTTTGCGGTCAGTGATGGAGACGGGCGTGGTTATTTATGCCGTGCACGCGGGTTGCTCAAGCGAGAAAAAGCCTCTCTGATGGTCGGTGACAGGGTTCTTTTTGTACCGCCCCAGGACGACCAGTCTGGCTCGAAAACTGATAGTACTATCATATCAAGCGGTGTGGGAGTTATCGAAGAACTTATTCCGCGCACCAACCGTTTGTCCAGGCCACTGGTGGCGAATGTCGATCAACTGGTGATTGTGATGTCGTTAAAGAACCCACCTTGCGATTGGCAGCTGGTCAGCCGGCTGCTGATATTGGCAGAAAGTGAAGAGTTGGCGGCCGTTTTGTGCTTGAACAAGGTCGATCTGCTGACCCGGGAGGAGCTGAAAGATGTTGCCGGCATGATTGAACCATACCCTTACCCGGTATATTATACCAGTGCAGTAAACGGTGATGGCATTGAAAGCTTGCAGGAACAGCTTGTTGGGTTTTGCTCTGTTTTTGCCGGCCCGTCAGGCGTTGGCAAATCGTCCCTGCTCAACGCAATCCAACCCGGTCTTAATTTGAAGGAAGGGCCTGTAAGCGATAAAATCAAGCGTGGCCGTCATACTACCAGACAGGCCGAACTTCTGCTGCTGGATGGAGGAGGCACGGTGGTCGATACCCCTGGTTTTTCCCGGCTCGACTTTACCGGGCTGAAGCCGGAACAGTTACCGGGTCTTTTTCCGGAGTTTGATTCTTTCCTGGGCCTTTGCGCATTTCGGAATTGCATGCACCTGGCCGAGCCGGACTGCGCTGTACAGCAGCAAGTTGGGGATACCCTGAATGCAATGCGTTATGGCCACTACAAATATTTTATGACGGAATTGTTGCAGCAGCAACGATGACAGGTCCAATGGAACAATCAATGTAAGTTATGTAAGCTTCATAGAAATGTCGACAGAATTCCAGGCAGGAGGTTCAAAAACAGTGGTCGTAAAAGTAGCCCCTTCTTTATTAGCCGCAGACTTCGGCTGCCTGCGTGAAGAAATGAAGCGTATTGATGGAAATGGTGCAGACTGGGTTCATTTTGACATCATGGATGGTCATTTTGTTCCCGCTATCACATTCGGCCCGGCGGTGGTAAAATCGCTGCGTCCGCATACCAAACTATTTATGGATGCCCATCTGATGGTCAGCGAACCTGAACGTCATATTGAATCGTTTGTCGCGGCGGG
>DATIKA010000305.1:0-4235 GCA_035478055.1 Candidatus Limnocylindrales bacterium
GGACTCTCCGGAAGCCTCACGACTATGTGGCATCAAATTAAAGGGCGGGATATGCGCCGCCTGGAAATATTTTTTGAGCGTGCCGCTGTGATCTTGGATGATTTTGCACCTTGGGGATTTAACCAACACTACCGAGAACTCTCAGTAGAAATATCCGGTCAGCCGAAACAAACCATTGCCCAGGATGAAATAGATCAGGCCTATAGTCGATTCATCGGCAGCCCTGGACCGCTCTACTCCGATATGATATCGGCATACCGTTACCAGTCTCTGGCTTTCCTGGAGGCGCTGCTCGACCGGCGGGAAACATATCCCGACCTGAATGAAGCCCTGGAAGCGCACCTGATCATCGAATCTGTCTATGCATCCGCCCGTCGGAAGTAATAACTGCTTAAAATATCCGGGGGAAAATGCACGGTGAAATCAAAAGAAATTATACAATGCCATAAAAACCACCTCACATTTGTGCCTGGTCGTCAATTCGGCAGTGCAGTTCGGCCAAAACTGCCTTTACCTTGTTTTCAATCAGATCGCGCACCTGCCGAAATTCTGCCGGGGCAAGATACTTGGGATCCGGGATACTCCAGTCCTCCCGCCATTTGCCCCGCACTGTTGGACAAACATCGCCGCAACCCATTGTGGCCACAAAATCGTATTCCACATCCGGAATTTCGGCAAGCGACTTGGAAGCATGGGCACTCATGTCATACCCCAGTTCCTGCATCACTGCCACAGCCTGCGGGTTAACCACTCCACTTGGGCGCGAGCCGGCGCTGTAAGCTTCAACTCCCACTCCTCCGTGAAGGAGAGCAAAAGCTTCAGCCATCTGGCTACGGTTTGAGTTCTCCACACAGACAAACAAGAGGCGCTTTACTAAAAAACTCATCAGCACTTCTCCTCAACAAAAGGTAATCGGCAGCAGCCAGACTTCCGGCTGTAGCGGCAGAGCGGAACGCCGAAAACCGCGCCAAGAAACGGACCTGTCAGATAAATCCAGATATAATCCAGTTGCCATGAAAGGAGCGCTGGTGCCAGCGACCGCGCCGGGTTCATTGAGGCGCCGGAAACGGGTCCGGCAAATAATGCTGCCAGCGCAATGACCCCGCCAATAGTCATGCCAACTGTAATTCCTTTTTCTTTGCCCGCCGCCGTGACACTGAGAATCACAAACATTAAAATTGAAGTCAGCAGTATCTCAAGCACCAGAGATTGAAAAGCAGATCCAGCCGGGATCGTACTTCCAAGGGTGCGGTGGGTGGGGAACAGCGCAAAAAGAGTAACGCTGACCAGAATGGCACCGCAGCATTGGCTGATAATATAAGGGATGACTGTTTGACCAGGGAAACGACCCGCAATAAAAAAGCCGAAAGTAACTGCAGGATTTAGGTGCGCACCAGACACGTCCCCCATGCTGGCAATCATGGCGAACACAATCAGTCCGAAAGTCAGCGCTACACCGACATGGGTAACGGCACCGCCACTAATATCGTTAATGATGATGGCGCCTGTGCCGGCAAATACCAAGCAGAATGTGCCGAAGCCCTCTGCCACAAGCTTTTTCGGTAGAAATACCTCCATCTTTTTGCCTCCCCGCAACAAAGTTTTGTAATCCGTGGCAATTATAGCATAATTACTTCTGATTTTGTTCCAATTTAGTTTGGTTTCTCTCTTCTCCTAGCCCGATTGAGAACATATATTATTAACAGATTAAATTATTCTTTCTGCTAGAGAGACAGTGGCAGGACAGGAGAAACGTCCCCTTGTCCTGCATATTCCTACTTCTTTTGCAAAAAAAGCCCTAATATCAAATTGGGACTCCAGATACATTTAGCTGTCTGTGCAATATTTAGACCCTCAGTGAGCCACGGAACCCTCTGGCAGCATAGTAAGAGGGTGCACTGTTGTGATACACGAAGACATTACCGTAACGGAAATCAGCAAAGAGGGCACCACCGCGCTTTCTAATCTCAGAAGGTGTTTTCACCCAGCTCGATGTTTTCGTGTCGAAATTTCCAAGTTTCTGCAACTCTCGATATTGTTCTTCCGTTAAAAGCTCAATGCCCATGGCAGCAGCCATATCAATAGCGTTATTTTCTGGTTTATATTCTTTCCTTGATTCCTGCCCTTCACGATCATAACAAACATTTCTGCGGCCTATAGGGCTTTCCGGTGAACAATCATAAAAAATGTATTCGCCCGTTTTTTTATCATGACCTACAACATCTGGTTCACCGCCTGTTTTTTCCATTTCATTGAGCGACCACAGTTTTCCAGTATTAGCCTCCAGCTTTGCTTGTACTTCAGCCCATTCAAGACCTTTATGACGGTTCATGTTTTTCTCGAAACGGTCTTTTAATCCTATGAATAGTTCTTCACGTTGTTCTGGCGATAACTCTTTTTTATTTTCCGTTGTCATAGAACTCATTTCCAAACCCTCCATATGATCATTATACACGCTAAATTGATGAAGATGAATGTCACGGTAAGTCTCTCTGTGAAAGACATCAATTGAATCCTTCTACAGCACCATCGGCATAGTCTGTTTTAACTTTAATGAATTTCTAGTCACTGTTACTGCAATCTGCCCTTTAAAGGGAAGTGACCCCGGAATCAAAAAGCGGTGTACTCAGATATCTTTCCCCTGAGTCGGGAAACACCACCACAATAAGTTTATCCTTGTTATCAGGCCTGTTGGCCACCTGGAGCGCAGCCCACATAGCCGCTCCTGAGGATATCCCGCACAAGATTCCCTCTTCTTTTGCCACCTTGCGAGCAATATCAAACGCATCGTCGTTAGTTACTTGAATAATCTCATCCAGAATTTCCCTGTCCAACACTCCGGGAACGAAACCGGCGCCGATGCCCTGAATGCGATGCGGACCGGATTTACCTTTCGACAACACAGGTGAAGCCTCAGGTTCTACTCCCACCGCCTTGAAAGAAGGTTTGCGAGCCTTTAACACCTTGGACACTCCGGTAATGGTACCTCCAGTCCCTATGCCTGATACCAGCATGTCCACCATACCCTGTGTATCCTCCCATATTTCTTCAGCCGTGGTAAGCATGTGAGCTTTTGGGTTGGCAGCGTTTTCAAACTGCTGTGGGATAAAGCTTCCCGGCATCTGTCTTTTGAGCTCCTCCGCCTTCTTGATGGCTCCCCGCATCCCTTCAGAAGCTGGGGTTAAGACCAGATCAGCCCCTAGCATTTTAAGCAGCTTTCTACGCTCAATCGACATGGTTTCCGGCATGGTTAGAATCAGGCGGTAACCCTTAGAAGCACAGACGAACGCCAAGCCGACCCCGGTATTCCCTGAAGTAGGCTCAATCACCACAGTATCATGTTTCAGCACACCCGTCTTTTCAGCCGCCTCTATCATGGCCAGCCCTATCCTGTCCTTCACGCTGTTCAACGGATTAAAGGACTCCAATTTTGCCACAACGATTGCCTGGCAGTCTGCGGTCAGGCGGTTGATCCTCACAAGCGGAGTATGACCAATGGTGGCAGTAATATCACTGTAAATACGTCCCCTAAAAGTTTTTCCTTCAGTCGCGGAATCGTCATGATGGTGGCTACCTGTTTTAGATGACATAATCCATTGCCTCCCCTGTGGCATCATATTGATAAATCTGCATAATCCTATCTTTAATCTCTTCCGACTGATGCCTGAAACGGTTTCTGGGTCGAGGCAAATCAACCCTTACAATGTTTCTGATTGTCCCCGGATGAGGCGAAAATATTACTACCCTATCAGCAAGAAAAAGGGCTTCGTCTATATCATGAGTTACAAAAACAATGGTTTTTCTGGTCTGTTGCCATATGCGCACCAAATCTTCCTGCAACTTATAGCGAGAGACGGCATCCAAGGCGGCAAACGGTTCATCCATCAATATAATAGCAGGCTCCACCGACAGAGCCCGAGCCAATGCCACCCTTTGACGCATGCCTCCTGACAGTTGGGAAGGGTACTTGTTCTCTACGCCATCTAAACCTACCATGGCTAGATACTTCTTAGCCAACCCGGCCCGTTCCTTCTTGACCACCCCACGCAACTTTAGGGCAAACTGTACGTTCTCCAATGCGGTCATCCATGGAAAAATGGCATAATCCTGAAAGATCGTCGCTGTGTTGAACTTTGCTATGTCCTTAAACAGGCTGTTGGCAATAGGAGAAAGAAACCGGTATTTTTTCTGATAGAGTTCCATTTCCCTGCGTGTACCGGGCATGGGCTCCAACA
>DATIKA010000306.1:0-4420 GCA_035478055.1 Candidatus Limnocylindrales bacterium
CCCCTCTTTCTGCAGCTGCCGATAAAGATTTTCGACGACACCAGCAAGCGGCAGGTTTTCCATATCGGTTAAAGAACGGTAATAGCCGGTTCGCCTACCCAACCGAAAACATTCCCGCTGCGGTGTGGATAAAGCAAAATAGCGCTCAATAACCTCGATCATTGCTGCTAAATCTTCAGGTAGTTGACCGCATACTTCTTCCAGCAAGTTCAGTATGTGATCACTATAAAAAGCACTGTTAATGCCCTGCAGATTCTCAAGTAGCAGCTTTTCTTCCCGCAGAACACCTTCATCATTCAGGGGCACGAATTCACCCTGCTGGAAACACCCATAGAGCGGGCTAACCGGATGTATTGCCAGGGTGCGCACCCGGATAAAATCCGGGTTGATCGCATTTAATGCCTTCGCTGTGTCGAGAGCATGACCCCTCCACATTGTACTGCCACCAAGGCCGAGTATCACATATTCACTTAATTCCATCCCCGCCTCTTTCACTTTCAGACCGGCAGCAACATGCTGCGCTCCTGTAATCCCTTTTTGCATATAAGCAAGCACAGGGTCATGGCCGCTTTCCAAGCCAACATGGATACGGTTTAGCCCGGCACTTTTCAGCTGGCGCAGTTCTTCTGCAGATCTGCGCAGCAAAGTTGCCGAGCGGGCGTACGTAGTGATACGTTTAACACCGGGCAAATGCTCGTGCAATAGCCGTAACAGTTCAAGAAGCTGCACTGTAGGCAGCATCAGCGCATCGCCATCCTGAAGAAAAACCGTTTCCGCGCCATGGTATTGCCAAAAAGCAACAGATAACATATTGGAATCATCATTTTTGATCAAAGCCAGTACTTCGCGGGTAATATTTCCCCCAAAACCGTTTCGAAAGGAGAGTTCCTTGATTTTCTCCACTGCCGATGCTACAGCTAATATGTCCTGCTTGATCTCGGCAAAAGAACGCCTGCTAAATTTTTTACCCTTGTAAACAGGGCAAAAAAGACAGCGGTTCCACGGGCAGTTCCGATTAAAGCGGAGAAGTAAACTTAACGCTTCACTCGGTGGCCGGATCGGGCCTTGCTCAAAAGCGGGTTTTCCCAAAGCCATGTTGTTCCCCCTGGTTAAATGCTTCAATGACATCAAGATACCCGGCTTGCGAGCTCCATTATTGGTAACAGAGGGCTGCACTATAGCGAAGACCTCTGTGGCTTATTTCGTGTGACTAAACATTCAGACCGGATAGGTGCCCTTTCAAAACATCCCACAATTGCTGAGGTTTAAAAGGCTTTGTCATGTAGTTATCCGCGCCAAGATCCATCGCTCTCTGGCGGTCTTCTTCTTCTGCTTTTGCTGTTAAAACAATAATCGGTATGCGCGTGGTGGCAGGATCGCCCTTGAGGACCTTGAGCACCTCAAACCCATCAACTTTTGGCAAAAGCAGATCAAGCAAAATCAAATCCGGATGTTCCCGCTGCACGGATTTAAGGGCTTCTTCTCCATCTTCTACTATTTCAACTTGATAGCCAACAGCATCAAGACATGTGCGCACGCCAAGGATGATGTTCTTTTCGTCTTCGACGAGCAATACCTTATTAGCCATGCATTAGTCTCCTCTCGAATCAGCTTCCGGCAATGTGACCGTTTCCTGATTCTGAAAAATCGGAAAAGTAAAAGTAAAGGTTGTCCCCAGCCCCACCTGACTGTCAACCCATATTTCACCACCATGAGCCATAACGATGTCTTTGGCAATAGCCAACCCCAGCCCAACACCGCCCTTTCCCTTGCGGCCCGGGCCGCTCACCTGAACATATTTACGGAATATCTTCTCCTGATGCTCTATCGGAATGCCGCAGCCTGTATCCTGTACAGAAAAGAAAAGACGTTTGCCGCGCTGTCTCACACGTACAGTAATCGTTCCGCCAGCATCGGTATAACGAATAGCATTGCCAATCAGATTGGTCAGCACCCATACAGCTTTATTAAAATCTACTGTAACCATTGGAACTACTGGGGGCAGATCGGCAATCAATTCGACCCCCTTTTTTTCTGCCTGTATTTTCAAAGGTCTGGTTGCTTCCTGAACCAGATCCACAACGTCTGTCGATTCAGATTCAATAAAAATCATTCCGGATTCAATCCGCGACAGTTCCAACAAATTATCAATAAGCCTGCTCAGCCTTTCACAGTCAGAACTTATCGCGTCCAACACTTCTTTCCCCCGGGGGGTAAGATCACCGAGCATTCCTTCCCTTAACATCTCAACCCCAACTACGATTGTGGTCAGAGGAGTTCGGAATTCATGCGAAACAACGGATACAAAATCTGTTTTGATTTTCTCCATTTCGTGAAAACGGGTAATATCGGTAAATTGAACCAGGGTTCCCCATAGCTGCCCCCGCTGGAAAACAGGGTTGATGGCAATCTTAAAATAATAACGTTTGTCTAAACGTTTCACTTTTACCGAAGCTTCTTCGTACGAACATTTAAGTGCACTTTTTTGCTCATGAACATCATCCAACAACACACTTATCATTTTTATACCAGTTAACTCCGCTAAAGTCTTGCCCTTGGCTTTTTCCAGATCAATCTGAAAAAACTCTTCCGCGCTACGGTTTAACCAAACAACATTCTGCGAACGATCAGTCATAATCACAGCATCTGCCAGATGCTGTGAAATCACTTCTAAACTTACTATTTCTGGCATATTAGTCAAGGCGACGCCCGCTTTCGTAACCCTGTCGTCTCGGAACTGCCGCTTTTGGGACAGTGTCGTGAACAATTCAAGAACAAAAAATCTCTATTCTGATTATACCACCATCAAGACTGATTGAAAAGCAAGTGCCCTTATTTTCAAATTTAACGGAACATACCAAATTACCACCATTAATTATCTGTCATCACAACTATCTCAGCGAGTATGCTGCGCCGTAACTATAAAATGCCCCCCGCTATTAGCGAGAGGCATGTAATAATCTTCAGGTAATTTATACCTGACGTTTATCAAATATATTTTGTTCGGTAATATTTTTTTCCAAACCAATTTTGTTGGCGATAGCATCAAGAGCGCTGCTTTCAACTGTTACTGGTACCTTCAACTCATCACGCAGGCCCTGCTCAAGCGATTTCATCAGTGCCTGTTCATCAGTACCCGAAACACCCTTTACAACTACTTTCAAGGCATCCTTTGCATCGCTGCTGACAATTTCTGTGTACCAGAGCAAAACATCATCCCGGCCAAACATAGTTTTGCGTAATGCGTTGCCGTCAAGCTGAATCGAACCATTCACTGTTTGCATATCAAAAATATTTGTCTTGCGCTCAATATCGCCCAAGATGCGCGGCACTGTGCGGCGACAATGCGGGCATGGCTCGGTGGTAATACCACCAGTGGCAATATCGCCAGTGCGGAAGCGAAGCAGAACCGTTCCACGGGAATCCAGATGAGTAATAACCACCTCTCCTGGTTCTCCTTCATTCTTAACTGCTCCACTTTCCGGATCAACTACTTCAACCAGCATATGATCCGGGTTGGTATGGTAACCAAAGCCCGGTTCGCACTCAGCCCACCCGGACTTTGCCTCAGAAACAAAATAGATCCGCTGAACACGATTATCACGGGCGCCTACTTGCTGCATCAGCGTTCTCAAACGTTCCACTACAACCATTGGCGTATAATCGTTGCCTGTTATAATACGCTCCAGGTTTTGCGCGCTAAACCCAAAATGGCTCAGGGTCTGCAGAGCAAACATGGCGTAACCGGGCGCTGCCGCCAAAACAGAGGCCTCCATGTTGTCCATAGCCTTCAGTATTTTCTCTAAGCCCAGAACCTTACCGCCTCCGGTCTGTAAAGCTGTGCTGCCGATACCAATGGTGCTGTAAAACATCTGCCAAAAGTAAACATTGGGGGCGTAGGTAAAAGCATTGATCAGTGTGTCATCGCGCGTTAGACCCAGGATATCAAAAGCCCTTGCTCCGGTTTCCTTGAGGTTTTCAAGATCATAGAGTGTATATTCTATGGGCACCGGTTTGGCGGTACGACCACCAGTGTAGTAGAGACTGCTGAACCGGTAATCCAGTGGGTTTTCACCGGTATCTTTTTTACCAAAAAATTTGAAGCCACCCTTCTTCGAAGGTGTTTCTTCCTTGCCAGGCATCTCCAGAACGAACCTCTTGGGATAGAGAAGATCATTTTTTGGGGGCTGCATATCCTTTTTCTCGGTAAACGGCAGCCGGCTTAAATCCTCAACTCTCTTGATGCCGGCCGGGTCAATACGAAGCTCTTTAAACAAGGCCCGATAATGAGGGTGCCTGACCGCCAACTCCTGGTTGATCATTTTAGATAAAAGCTCATCCTGCAACTTCCTGATACCTGAAAACGGCATTCGGCTAATTTTGTTCCACGCCTGCATGCTAGGCCTCCTTTCATCCTTTT
>DATIKA010000307.1:0-3119 GCA_035478055.1 Candidatus Limnocylindrales bacterium
CGGACGTAGGTTGCGCATGTCGAGGGGACGGGGTTGTTGACAACATCACTCGGTTTAAAATGATCTATCATTGAAGCAAGTTGTCAATAACCCCGTCCCCCTGACATGGTGGTGCATTCTCCAGTCCATCCAGAAAGGCCAGCAAAGAGTCTCCCAGCGAAATATGGTTGTAACCGCCTTCCAGGGCAGCGAAAAGCCGGCCCTGACAGTTCAGCCGGGCGAAACTTCCTAACAGAGTTCCAATTGTCCGGTAGTCTTCAGTGGAAAGCATCCGTCCCCAGTCCAGTTGATGGCGGTCAAAACCGGCAGATACTGCTACAATGTCGGCAGTGGCAGTGCGAAGGTATTGGTCCAGATTAGCAATAAATGAACTCGGTCTGTCTCCATTAACATGCCAGAAATTAACCCTTGGGTCATCGGAAAAAGTGTTGTTGGTGCCATCCCCGAAGTGCAGGTCAAAGTCTATAATTAAGACTTTATTTATTTTTCCTGCAGAGAGCAATTTCTTCAAGGCAATAGCCACGTTGTTAAAATAGCAAAAACCCCAGCAGGAGCCAGGGCTGGCGTGGTGTCCGGGAGGCCTGCACAATGCAAAGGCATATTCACCGTTCATGGCCAGTTCGGCAGACTTTATTGTGGCCCCTGCCGCCAGCAAGGCCATCTGATAAACATGTCCTTCTGATTTAACATCATTCAGGTGGTGAAGGCTGTGGACCAGCAACACGTCTTTATCAGAACAGGGCTCCGGAGTTATTATTGTGTGGTATTTCTCGACTGCCCGCAGGGCATGGTCTAACCTTCCCACAGAGGCTGCCGGGTCGTGAGTATATTTCTGTAGAAAGTTTTTATGAAAAACTATTTTCATGATGATCGAGGCACCGCTGTGCCTTACCCACCTCCCGATGATTAATAAACCAAACGTTTCGACATCGGATCATAAATTTCCTTCAGGTGTCTAGGGGACGGGGTTGTTGACAACCTCACCCGCTTACAATGGTCTGCCATTAAAAATAAGTTGTCAACAACCCCGTCCCCTAGACACCATTGCCATAACTTTTTTCAGGTCAGCAGTTCCCCGTTTGGAGAAAACGAGGGGCAGACTTCGTCGCTTTGCTTGTTTTTTTATGACATTCATCAGACCATGGCTAACAAAATCATGAAAAACAAAAACAAAATCCACATTGGCCGGGATATTTTTCTTTTTGATCAAGTTTTTACGACCGCTCCAATGGATAATTTCCGTACAGCCGTACTGTTCTAGCTCTTTGGGAATATTGCCTAGTTGGTCAGCACCAATAAGTAAAACTGTCATACTGCGTACCTCCATTCGTCGGTATCTTTTAATGGCTGATTGTGTGATTAGCTCTTCGAGCGCTACATAAAAATTTACTAAGACGCTAAATGAAAATGATTCTCAATCTCAATAACATTCTACAGAAGCTTTCTCCCTTTGTCAATCAAAATCGGGACGTAGTATTAGGTTTGGGCATGTTTTCATGATATATATTTTCTGTTAATGTAAACTTTGGCGATATCATGATAAAATGTAGCGAGCACTTGGAAAACAGACCAGGGCAATGTCTATGGGGCGGGGTTATTGACAACATCATCGAGGTTACAATGATCAATAAAAAGGTTGTCAATAACCCCGTCCCATAGAAATTAGGAGATGTCTCTGTGGAAGAAAATACATTTCCCTTCAACTTTGAATTTAAACTACAGGAAACCGAACAACCTCCGTATGAACAATTTCCCTTTGGGGTGGATATAAGTTTACAGCGCTTTGATGAGCGGGAAGGTGCTTTTTACAGCACCCGTTTTGTGAACGAAAAGATGGGAGGCAAAAACTGGCGTGCCAGGCAGGCGTCTGTTGCTACCCGAAAAATGCTTAATGAAATTCCCGGTTACAGCCAGCTCGAATATGCCTTTAGTGAGGCTGCCTGGACCTCCTACCGGCCCTACGATGCCGCGCCGCTTATGGCGTGGGTGGAAGCACCCGGACAACGCCGACCGGTGGAGAAGGAACTAAAAAAAAGAGGGCACCAGTGGACGGGTTCTCCCCAGGAAAACAGCAGCCATCTTAAGCGAGCAGCTAATTTTTTTGGTGCCGCTGCAGTGGGAATAACAGCAACAAATGAGTTGTGGTTCTATGCTGCTGACAAAGAGGGGCTTCCCATTATTTTTTCGCCTGCCCATGAGCATCCGGTCGTCACGGCCGAAGCAAAAATCATTCCGACCCGGCTAAACCGGGTAATTGTAATGCTGGTTTCCCAGGACCGGGATCTCGCCACATTTTCTCCGTCACCGCTGGCCGGAGCCGCCGTGGGTCAGGGCTATTCCCATATGGCCGAGTTGGCATCCAAGACGGCAGCTTTTATACGAGGTTTGGGTCACGAGGCCATCCCCATGGGCAATGATACAAGCCTCAGTGTACCCCTGGCCATTGATGCTGGCTTGGGTGAAGCGGGAAGGCATGGTATGCTGCTCCACCCCAGTTATGGTTCGCTGGTGCGAATCTGTAAAGTTCTGACGGATCTTCCTCTTGAAACAGACCGATCCATTACCTTTGGCGCAGCGGATTATTGCCGCAGTTGTACTATCTGCGCCGAGCACTGTCCTGCGAAAGCGATCTCATTCCACCGGGATACCACTTTTGAAACGGTATGCCCTTCCAATAACAGGGGTATAAAAAAATGGCCCGTTAACAGTTGGGCCTGTCTCAAGTTCTGGGTTAATAATGGCAAGGATTGCGGCATCTGCCAGGCTGTATGCCCATTCAGCCGCACATCTCCGGTCGGTCTCAAAAAGAATGATCCCCTGCAATGGTGGCACGATCAACGATCAACGACCTAAAAAAACTACAGCGAGTAGGAGGTAAAGCTCATGTCACATAAAATAGTATTTTCTTTTAAAGGGATGTCCTGTGAAGACTGCGCAATTAAGCTAGAGCAGGAACTCGCAAGCCTAAAGGGCATTGAAGAGGCGTCTGTCAGCTTTGTGCTTGCTCAGGCAACGGTAAAATATAATCCCGAGGCCATCGGAGTAACAGCAATCAAAAAGGCATTCACCTCGCGGGGTTATACTGCTACCGAGACAGGGGGAGGCATAACTGCTGCCTT
>DATIKA010000308.1:0-9243 GCA_035478055.1 Candidatus Limnocylindrales bacterium
TACAAGGGTACGGGGTAAGTGTTGGCCAGGCGCTGCGGCTATACCGGCGCTACGGGTCAAGAACTATTGAGCAGCTTAAAGAGAACCCTTACCGCATGGCCGAAGATATATTTGGCATCGGGTTTAAAACTGCGGATAAGATCGCACGTCAGATGGGGCTTCGTGAAGATGCTCCGGAGCGGGTGCAAGCTTCAATTACATATACGCTTGGCAGGGCCTCTGAGCAAGGACACGTTTTTTTACCGAGTGATTTGCTTTTTGAAAGAATTCAGGAACTGCTAAATGTCAACGAGAGCGTTCTGCCAATTTATTATCTAAAACAGCAACTTATGATCATGGTAGAGCAGAAGCGCTTGTTTTGTGAACACCAGAATTCGATTGAAGCTATCTATCACGCGCCTTTTTTCCAGGCAGAAAAAGGTGTGGCCCGGTTGCTTTTGCAGTTGATTTCGAGGGCACGTCATTTTTCTTCTCCGGAGAAAGCGCAAGCGCTGGCCAAGGTAAAAAATGACTCGCTGCACTTAACCGATGAACAGCGTCAGGTACTGGAGGAAGCACTTCAAAATGGTGTGCTTATAATAACCGGTGGTCCAGGTACTGGTAAGACCACAACAATTAAAGCTCTTCTTGCCATCTTTCAACTGATAAAGCAAAAAGTGCTGTTGGCGGCTCCGACAGGTCGGGCAGCGAAAAGGGTTACTGAAGCTACAGGCGAAGAGGCTTTTACGATTCATCGTTTTCTGGAATACAGTTTTGTTGAAGGCGAAGGATATATTTTTCAGCGAAATGAAAAGAATCCCGTCGATGCCCAGGTGGTTATTATTGATGAGGCTTCCATGGTTGATTTAATACTTATGTATCAGCTGCTTAAAGCGCTGCCTTTGGGCTGTCGGCTGATCATGGTCGGCGACGTTGATCAGCTGCCGGCAGTGGGAGCGGGAAATGTGCTCAAAGATTTAATCAGTTCCGACTGTGTCCCTTGCTTCAGTTTGGGGCATATTTTCCGGCAGGCTCGTGAAAGTATGATTATAGTCAACGCACATAGGGTGAATCAGGGTGAAATGCCTTATTTGAATATAAAACAAAAAGATTTCTTTTTTATCGACGAAGAAGATCCGGAGCACGCGGCTCAACTAGTGGTTCAGTTGTGCCAGGAGCGACTTCCCAATTACGGACCATTTGATCCGATGCTTGATATACAGGTTCTTACTCCGATGCGTAAGACTGCAGCAGGAGTTGATCGCTTGAACCTGCTGCTGCAGCAGGCGCTCAATCCGCCAACACGGCATAAACCGGAATCATCGCACAAGGGCATGGTTTTCCGTCTGGGTGATAAAGTCATGCAGATTCGCAACAATTACCAGAAGGAAGTTTATAATGGTGATATTGGTTTGATCACTGCCCTTGACCGTGAAGAGGGCGAGCTGATAGTAACATTTCGTGATCTGCTCCAACCCCGGCCGGTAGTTTATGATTTTATTGAACTTGATGAACTGGTGCTTTCATACGCTATTTCGGTTCACAAAAGCCAGGGCAGCGAGTATCCGGTGATCATAATGCCGGTGCTGACACAACACTATATGCTGTTGCAGCGCAATCTCATCTATACCGGTATTACCCGGGCAAGCAAACTGGCTGTGCTGGTTGGCAGTAAAAAAGCACTGGCCATTGCCGTACGCAACAACCGGGCAGAAGAACGTTACAGCTTTTTAGGCGGAAGGTTGCGTCTGGAAGGGTCAAATCAATGTTCTCAATAATCGAACCGGGGTTAATAGAAAATGAGTATGCTCCAGGTTGGATGGATTCATTAATGCATTTAATTTTCCCGGAACGGTGTCTTTTATGTCGCACCTTTTTTTACCCGGCGAGTGGTTTGCCGCTCTGCCATTCGTGCAGTAAAAACTTTGCCGCCATCGGGCAAATTTGTCCGCAGTGTGAAAGAATGCCCTGCGGTGCGCCGGAATGCACTTGTCGCCGTGCGTCACAGCCACTGCGGGGATTGTTTGCTCTGTCGTGGTATGGAGGACAGTTTCGGCAACTATTGCACGATTTAAAATTTAAGAAGAAACGTTTTTTGGCCCGTCCTCTGGGGAGATGGCTGGGAATGGCTGTCATGCAGCAGAATATTTGGTCACCGAATGTTATCGTGCCGATTCCTATGCATAAACAGCGGGAGATCGAAAGGGGTTTTAACCAGAGTTTTCTAATTGCCAATTATGCAGCCCAAGTTTTGAAGTGCCCTGTAGTAGCTATGCTTGAAAAGAGGCGACCGACTTCAGCGCAAACCGGTATTTCGCGCCAGGAAAGATTTGAAAATATACGGGGTGCGTTTGACTGTTCATCCAAACCTCCTGAGGGAACCAGGGTTTTGCTGATCGATGATATTTACACAACCGGTGCCACCATGAAAGAAGCAGCCGCGGTGCTGCAGAATAGCGGAGCAAAGGTACACGGGGCAGTTATTGCTTACAATCTGCGCGCTTATTAAAAAGTGGGCAGGATATTGTGTAGGTTTGAGGAATAAGATCATCAGGAACAATGCTTACTGAAGTCAAGGGTTAAACTAAATAGTAGAGGATGTTGAATATGAAAATATCGGTTCGGGGTAAAAATATTGAAGTTACACCGTCTCTGGTTGATTACGCTAACAAAAAGATAGGTAAACTGGAAAAGCATATTGATAAAGTAGTTGATGCGCAGGTGGTGTTGACCGTTGTTCGGGAAGAACATATTGTTGAAGTAACCGTAATTCTGGATGGGTTTATCCTACGCGGAGAAGAATCGACCGGCGACATGTATGCTTCTATAGATAAGGTTGTTGATAAGTTGGAAAAGCAACTTGGTAAATATAAAACGCGCATGGGTAGATCTCTTCGGCAAAGAGGAGTACGTATCATGAGCGAAAAACACGCCGCGATTGAAGCCGGAGAAAGGGCTGGAGATGAACCAGGTGTGGTTAAAACCAAGCGCTTTCCCCTTAAGCCAATGGATGTAGAAGAGGCCGTTTTGCAGATGGATATGTTAGGGCATGATTTTTTTGTTTTTGCCAATGCTGAAAGCAACAAGGTCAACGTTCTTTATCGGCGAAAAGATGGCAATTACGGCTTGATCGAGCCGGAATAAATTGATTACGCCGTGCCGTAAGGTTTTCACCTTGAGAAGAGGTCAGTTCTGATGGGTCATGGGGTCAGCGTTATTGTATTTGAGGGGGCTGAGCCAAAGAGCAACGTGGAAGAAATGATGGTTCGGGTGCGTCAGGCTGCTCTGCTGGATAACCTGAATAAGTTAGCCATGGTTCCCCAGGTTGAAGCAATCTACCTGCACACTAACCGGCAGGAGCTTGTTGCACCGGCCCGATGCGCCGGCGCAGAAGTCGTTATAAATTCTATTGCACCTGAGAGTTTTCATTTCGGCAGGGAATTGCAAAAAATTATCAGTAATCGTAATATCCAACGGGCTATTTGCTTCAATGGAGCTGGCTGCCCGTTGATCACCGTTCATGAGCTGGAAATGATTTGCCAGAAGCTGCTCAGCCGGAAGCATTTTGTCTATACCAATAATACTCAATCTGCGGATATAGTTGCTTTTACAGTACCCGATGCCCTAAATGAGGTTGCCTTGCCTGCGATTGATAACAGCTTGGCGATGACGTTGCGCGATCATCTGGGGATGGAGATGGAGTTGATGCCCCATTCTCTTGGGCTGTTGTTTGATATAGACACACCAACAGACGTGCTTGTATTAGGTAGTGGGCCTTTTGCCGGGCCCCACGCAAAAGCGGTGCTGAGCAGCTTGCAACTGGATTACCGTTTATTGGATCGGGCCAAAGCTGTTCTTGGTGACGAATATCAGGATGTGGCCCTCGTGGGTCGAGTGGGTGCCCCGATAATTGAGCGCCTTAATTCGGTTTTAAAGCTGCGTTTGCGTGTGTTTTCGGAAGAGCGGGGCATGAAAGCGTTAGGTAGAATTGAGTCGAAAGAAGTAATCTCTCTGCTTGGATTGCTTCTGGACCACGTCGGGCCAGAGCTTTTTTTTAGTTACCTGGCTCAGGTGGCCAGCTGCGCTTTTATTGACAGCAGGGTTTTGATGTGTCATTATCGCTTTGATATACCAGACCAGGATCGGTTTATGTCAGATTTAGGAATGTGGCAGCACATTGAACATCAATGGCTGAGAGAATTTACCAAATTTGCGGTGCAGTGCGCGATTCCAGTTGTCCTGGGTGGGCACTCTCTAGTATCCGGCAGCCTGTGGGCCCTTTCCTGCGAACTTGATCCTGCTGTTACAATTGTGTCGGATCTTGTTTGATCGAGTAGCCCTGTGGTAATATACAGATGAGTACTACGGGCAACAGTGCAGTTTACATGGGAACCGCAGGGTTCCTTTTTGATTAGCATGTAACTGAAAGGAGTTTCCAGATGGCCGGTTTTTTCAAAAAAATATTTGGTGACTCGAATGAAAAAGACATTCGCCGACTGTGGAAATTCGTAGAGCAGGTGAACGAGCTGGAGCCGTGGGCGGTTGATCTCTCTGACAGTGACTTTCCGGTTCAGACTGCCAGATTTAAAGAGCGCTATCAGCAGGGGGAACAGCTGGATGATATTATGCCTGAAGCCTTTGCTCTTGTAAGGGAAGCTGCTCGGCGCAAAACAGGAATGCGTCCTTTTGACGTTCAGTTGCTTGGCGCACTAGTATTACATCAGGGCCGCATAGCAGAGATGAAAACAGGGGAAGGGAAAACCCTGGTCGCCACCTTACCAGCCTACCTGAATGCGCTTACCGGCGAGGGAGTCCATATAGTTACTGTTAACGACTATCTGGCACGTCGCGACCGAGCCTGGATGGGTCCGATTTATGAGTTTTTAGGTTTAAGCGTAGGTTTGGTTGTGGCAGAAATTGACCCGGTCGAACGGCGGGCAGCTTACCGGTCGGATGTAGTTTATGCTACCAACAATGAGCTTGGTTTCGACTATTTGCGTGACAATATGGTTATATATAAAGACGATCTGGTTCAGCAACAACTGCATTATGCTATCGTCGATGAAGTAGACAGCATTTTGATCGACGAAGCCCGCACCCCGCTGATAATAAGCAGTCGTGTGGAGTCACAGGAAGAGTATGGCCGATGGAAAAATGAAGTAGAACATTTGATCCGTAAGCAAGGCCGATTAATTAGTAACCTTCTGGCCAGTGCTCAGGAAAACCTGGAGCGTAATAACCGTGATGAGGCGGCTGAATCGTTGTACCTGGCACGCAGAGGTTCACCAAAGAATAAGAAACTTTTGAAAATAATGAAGGAGCCAGGTGTGGAAAAGCTGGTCGAACGGGCAAAGCATCGGCTGATGACCGATAAACTGGTGAACCAAGTTGAGGAGGAGCTCTATTATACTATTGATGAGACCACTCGCCTTGCTGACATAAAAAACAAAGGCTACGCTGAGTTAGAAAGAGTTAACCCGCAATTGCTGAAGCTCTTGCGTTTGGGTTCCGGAAAAGTGAGTGATGATTCAGACCAAGATGGTACTGAGGATTTAGGGGTTGAGCATCGCCATTATTTTGATCAGCTGATCAAAGCGTATTCTCTGTTTGAACGCGATGTTGACTATGTGGTCCAGGACGGTAAAGTAGTGATAGTGGACGAATTTACCGGTCGTCTCATGGCCGGTCGCCGTTATTCCGATGGTCTGCATCAGGCAATTGAGGTTAAGGAAGGAGTTCAGGTTCAGGCAGCTACCCGCACTGTGGCTTCGATCACCTTTCAGAATTATTTCCGCATGTATAGTAAAATTTCCGGCATGACTGGCACTGCCGCGACTGAGGAAGAAGAATTTCGCAAAATATACGGTATGGATGTGGTGGCGATACCCACCAACAGGCCATTGATTCGCGAAGAGCAGTCTGACCTGATTTATAAAACCGAACGAGCCAAGTTTTCGGCTGCGGTAGAGGAAATTAAGCGGCGTCAAAAGATAGGGCAGCCGGTACTTGTAGGAACAGTCTCCGTTGAGAAGTCGGAAATGCTGAGTAAAATGCTAAAGCGCCAGGGTGTAACGCACGAAGTGCTCAATGCTGTTAATAATGCCCGAGAAGCTTATATTATTGCACAAGCTGGCCAAAAAGGTGTCGTGACTATTTCGACTAATATGGCCGGCCGCGGGACAGACATTATTCTGGGTGGCAACCCGGAATACCTGGTTAAAGAACGCTTGATCAATGAGTTTGGCGCTGACAGGGAAGAGCTTGGTGAAACTGCAAGGGAACAGTGGATTAAGCGTCAGGACGAACTATTTGCAAAAGCAGTCGCTGAAACAAAACAACAACGTGTAGAAGTGCTTGCCTTAGGAGGTTTACATGTTCTCGGAACGGAACGCCACGAAAGCAGACGCATCGATAACCAGCTTCGTGGTCGGTCCGGGCGTCAGGGCGATCCCGGTTCTTCGCAATTTCTTGTCTCGCTGGAAGATGACCTGATGCGACTTTTTGGCGGTGATAGTATCGCTTCACTGATGGATCGTTTCGGTATCGAGGAAGATATACCGATTGATCATCCCCTGGTGAGCAGAGGAATCGAGGGTGCTCAGAAGAAGGTAGAAGCACGAAACTTTGAAATGCGGCGAAGTTTACTTGATTACGATGATGTGCTTAACCAGCAGCGGTCTGTAATATACAGCCAGCGTAAGCGTGTCCTCGAAGGCGAAAATATGAAACAGCCAATCCTGGAGATGATCGAAGAAGTTGTGGACAGGCTTCTGCAAGAGCATCTCGTGGCGAAGGGGTTTCTGGAAGAAGAAAACGCAAGGGTTCTACTTGAGCGGGCGCAAGGTCTTTTATTACGTCCGGGTAAAATAGAACTTAGCAGTATCATAGACCAGGAGGGTGCGGAGTTACGCCACATGTTGCTTGAAGAGGCGCTGGCTTTTTACGATACCCGAGAGCAGGACTTAACTCCTGAAACAATGCGGGAGTTGGAGCGTGTGGTGCTGTTACGCACAGTTGATCGACATTGGATGTACTTTATCGATGTGTTGCATCATCTGCGGCACGAGATTCATTTGCAGGCTTATGGCCAGAGGGATCCTCTGGTAGAGTACCGCTTGCAAAGTGCAGATATGTTTGAAGATATGGTACGACAGATTCAGGTTGATGTCGTGAGGGCTGTCTATCAGGCTCGGGTAGCTGCAGCACCGCAGAGGCGTGCTGTTGCTGGAAATACCACTGGGTTGCGGACAGGAGCGAATGTTGTGGGTGGCGGAAGTGCATCCGGAGCAACTTCAAGAGCCAGTTCTGGCGCTGCATCGCAAAAACAACAGCCGTTAACAGTACGGAAAGTAGGGCGCAATGACCCTTGCCCTTGCGGTAGCGGTAAAAAAAATAAGAAGTGCTGTGATGTTTAATTGATAATAATTTTTTAGCCTACTACTCCCTTTGGTGAAGGGTTTGGTTGATTGCTGCATAAGCGGTGGAACACAAGCTTATCGGAAAAACGCAATTCTACAATTCTGAGCAAGAAAATATCTAAACGACGGAAGTTGGTGCTTGTATGCTGAAAGAATTTCTGGAAGAGTTGGCAATTCAGCAAAAGCGGTTTGAGGAAATGAGGGCTTCTCTTTGAATACGAACAGAAGCTGGCACAGCTGCAAGAAGTGGAGCACAAAGCCACCGATCCGACACTGTGGGAAGACAGCGCACGCACTCAGGAATTTTTAAAGAAGCAGGGTCTATTGCGGGAACAGCTTCGCCCGACACAGGAACTGGGCAAGCTTTTCGAAGAGGTGGAAGTGTTTCTGGAATTAGCCTGTGAAGATGCTGATGACCAGGAAGAAATATTTGGGGAAACGGCTCCGATTCTCGATGAAATTCGTCAGCGCCTTGACCAGATCGAGATGGGAACTTTGTTTAGCGGAAATTATGACTTATGCAATGCTATAGTTTCGCTACACCCGGGGGCTGGAGGACTAGAATCGCAGGATTGGGCGGAGATGCTCCTGCGCATGTACTATCGATGGTGTGAGAAGAAGGGGTATCAGGTTGAACTGGTAGATCTGTTGAAAGATGATGAAGCCGGGATCAAGAGTGCCACCATCATTGTGCGCGGGCATAATGCTTATGGTTATCTGCAAGCAGAAAAGGGTGTTCATCGCCTGATACGCATTTCGCCGTTCGACGCTTCAAAAAGACGCCATACTTCTTTTGCTTCAGTAGATGTAATCCCTGAGGTTGAAGAAGAAGAATATATCATCAATCCTGATGATATAAAAGTAGACACTTACCGCTCCAGCGGAGCGGGAGGGCAACATGTGAACAAAACCGACTCGGCTGTCAGAGTTACCCATATGCCGACAGGAACTGTAGTAACCTGTCAGAATGATCGATCACAGCACAGCAACCGGCAACAGGCGATGCGCGTTTTACAGGCTCGTCTGGCGGAGATAAGCCGTCTGGAGCAGGCAAATGAAATTAACAATGAGCGCGGTTACCAGAAAGAAATCGCTTGGGGTAGCCAGATCCGCTCTTATACGTTTCATCCGTTTACTCTGGTAAAAGACCACCGCACCGGTGTTGAAGTCGGCCAGGTGGAAGCGGTAATGAATGGAGGTTTGGATACTTTTATTGAGGCCTATTTGCGCTGGAAAGCACGAGGCAAAATACCTTTGGAAAAATGATAATATCTGATTGGTGGAAGAGAAAAACTTGGGAGTACAGCACAAGCGCAAAGAAGCAGTGCGGCAATATCTGATAGATGCAACTGGAATTCTGATCGGTTCGGTAATTATGGCCGTTGGACTCAATATGTTTATGGTGCCGAATTCGCTGGCACCCGGTGGGATTAGCGGGTTGGGTATAATCTTGTTCCATTTGTTCGGGTTGCCCGTCGGTCTGACTATAATCATCGCTAATATTCCGTTGTTTATTGCAGCGCATATCGTGCTTGGGCCGCGTGTTATAGTTCAGAGTTTGTTAGGCACGTTTGTGTTTTCGCTGGCCGTTGAAATAACTGCGCCATATTTGGCGGCAGCTACTTCCGATCTGCTGCTGGCTGCGGTTTACGGTGGTGTGGTAATGGGTGTTGGAGTGGGTTTGGTTTTTCGTTTTCGCGGTTCCACCGGGGGAACTGCGCTCCTCTCCCTGATTTTAGCTAAAACCTCTGGAATTAGCCCCGGGCAGGCGCTTTTATGGGGAGATCTTGTCGTTTTAGCCTTGGCGATCTTCGTTTTTGGAAGCGAAGCAGCCATGTATGCTGCA
>DATIKA010000309.1:0-2056 GCA_035478055.1 Candidatus Limnocylindrales bacterium
TACCAATGGCGAAAACGCAAGCCAAGCTTGCGCGACAGAAAAGACGAACTGCTAAAGCAGGAGATATTAAAGATATACCACCGGGGCTGGGGTAACTAGGACAGTCCGCGTATCCATCGCGACCTGCGCAAAATTGGCATAAGCTGTGGCAGAAAAGGGTGGAAAGTTTAATAAAAGGGCTGGGCATTAAAGCCAAGCATAAAAAGAAATTTAAAGTAACCACCGATTCCTGGACCCGGTGGCAGAAAACCTGCTCGACCGTAACTTTAACTCCTGTGGGCCCAACAAGTGTTGGGTGTCGGACATATCCTATATTTACAGCACGGAAGGCTGGCTCTATCTGGCAGCGGTAATGGATCTGTATTCCCGCAGGATAATTGGTTGGGTGATGGAAAAGCGACTTACCAAAGACCTGATGACAAAAGCGCTGAAAATGGCGATCGGCAATCGCCGCCCGGGCTCAAGCCTTCTGATGCGCTCTGATCGGGGCAGCCAGTATGCCAGTCATGAATACCAAAAGCTCTTACAGAAGCAGGGCATGATTTGTTCAATGAGCAAGAAAAGAAATTGTTATGATAATGCGGTAATGGAGAGCTTCTTTACATACCTTAAAAGTTGAGTTGGTTTACGGTAATGTCTTTGGGACCCGTTTGCAGGCCAGGCGGTGCATCTTCGAGTATATTGAGGTCTTTTACAACAGGATCAGGATTCACTCAGCAATCGGCTATAACAGCCCGGAAAATTACGAAAAATAAAAGAAAGTGGCTTAACTATGTGTCCATAAAAGCGGGGGAAGATCACAGGAAGAGAAAAGTGCCGAGGTTACCAACCAGGTAATCTTGTGCTGAGCAAAGTGAGAAATAAGGTTCTTAAACCAAAAAGACGGTCAAAATTTTAGATAATTTCCTTGAAGGGCTAGTTTCACAGCAAAATTATCGTCAGAGGAGGTATCTAATGATGTTCTTTTGGATTGCGTTTTTTGTTTTGGTTCCCGCCCTTGTCATCTATCTCTGCCACAAGTTCTCCGCTCTCAACAAGCTTGGACCGGTGATCATCTGCTATGCTGTGGGTATCCTCGTCGGCAACATTGGTATCCTGCCCGAAAACATCTTTGGCACACAGAATACGTTGATGACGCTGGTCATCCCAATCGCCATCCCTCTCATTTTCTTCTCTGTGGAAATCAAAAGGTGGTTCACGCTCGCCGGCAAGTCACTCTTGTCCTTTGCCTTCGTAGTGTTGTCAGTAGTCATAGCAGTCAGTGCTAGCTACTTTCTGTTCAGACCTATGATCGGTGAAGAGACCTGGAAAATTTCCGGAATGCTTATTGGTGTCTATACAGGCGGCACGCCCAATTTGGCAGCTATCGGCACCGCTCTCCGGGTTGACCCTACGCTTTACATGGCAGCCCATTCTGCAGACGTGGCCATAGGCGGCATCTGGCTGCTTATAGTTATTACCGTTTTGCAGAGATTACTACTCAAGTTCCTGCCGCCGTTTCAGCGCGTAGGGGGTGAGAGCCAGACCCATGATGTTGCTGATTTTGAATCCTACGCCGGCATCTTTCAGCGCAAGGTAATAATGCCACTGCTGGGCGCTCTTGGCATCGCCGTGGGCATTTTTGCTATCGGTGGCGGGCTAACCTTTGTCGTCCCTGAAGAGTTCGCCATGGTTGTTGCCATACTGACCGTTTCCACCCTTGGCATCGCTTGTTCATTCATACCCAAAATCAGGAGAATTCCTATGACCTTCCAACTCGGCCAGTATTTTATTCTGATCTTCTGCCTGGTAGTCAGTTCTATGGCCAATATTGAAAAGTTGCTTCAAACGGCGCCGGCGATGTTAGGTATGGTAGCTTTTGCCTATTTATTCACGATAGCTCTTCATGTAGCCTTTGCCGCTATTGCCAGAATTGATACCGATACCGTTATTATCACTTCCGTGGCAGGTATTTATTCACCGCCTTTCGTGCCCATGGTGGCAGCAGCCCTGAAAAACAAGGAAGTTATCGTTTCCGGGTTCGTAACCGGAATTATTGGCTGGGTCATAGGCACAT
>DATIKA010000310.1:0-5147 GCA_035478055.1 Candidatus Limnocylindrales bacterium
ACTTTTACCACCTTTGCGACAAATTATCAAATTTTTTAGCTTTATTTTCATCTTATGGTAAAAAAAGAGGGGCCGCAACTAAATGCGACACCTCTTACGGTCTGTGGCAGGGGAGACAGGACTTGAACCCGCAGCCTGCGGTTTTGGAGACCGCTGCTCTGCCAGTTGAGCTACTCCCCTACGCAAAAATATTTTAAGCTAGCGGGCAACTTTTGTCAATGTGCCAGGCAGAGTAAATCGTGCACCCGATTGGTTTCATCCGCCGGCTACAAGGTGGCGCGCCTGCACAACTGCGCCGTCGGGGACCTGGTAAGTTGCCCATTCTTCCTTATTTATCATTATATTGTTGACCCTGACCACAATCATGGGGAAGGTGTAATTCATATTGTTCAGAAGCACGCTTACCGTTAACCCCTCTTCCCAATTGACGATATTGCCGTTTACCTCAATCATGCACATCCCCTTCCCCCAAAATTATAAGTTTTCCTTGACAACCTCCACGACCTCAGGAAAGTCGATACCGAGATCTTGCAGCGTTTCAAGTTTTGGTACACCATTCGTTGTCCATCCTCTGCGCTTGTAAACCACATCAACTAATTTTTCATATTGCTCTTCACGGTATTTCCGCATCGCTTGTACCTTATCCGAAGTACTCATTGCAACGGGATTTATGCCTGCATCCTCTTTTAGCTGATGATCGTAACGTTTAGCGCGTGATTCATATTCTTCAATAGTGACTGGGCCAACCGCCCTGTAAGGTACTGCATCGTGCTTTCTGGTACCATAACCCAGCCTCAGGTTAAAAACACGCTGGAAGTTATACACCCGTTCCGATTGCCGGATCATTTCCTCTTTGTCAATATTTTTACCGGTGACTGCATTAAAAATAGCAACATAGTTTTGGACGTGTTCGGGTATTTTTTCCGGACTCTCCGTTTCAGAGTTTCCTTCCGGAATGATGTCATTCCAGGGCAGTTTACATAACCCCTGCAGACCAAACCAGGTTCTGAACATGGGGAAATAGTGCAGTGCTTCGGCTTTTTTCTCAAAAGTAGGCAATTGCTTATTAACCATATCCATAAAAATTAACCAGGCTTCATCATGCTGCGGCCCTTTGTTGGTCATGCCATAACCACCCTGTTGGGCAAGAGATTCCTTGGCCTGGTATTGCGAGTATTCCAGTCCCTTGTTTTCCATGCCGATATCCTGCAAAAAGGCAAATTCGGCACCATATTCCACACTGAATATTTGCTTCATTCGCCTCACACCCAGGCCTGCTATTCTGCCAAAACCACTCCCTTGCCCCATCTGATGAATCAGGGCCATGGCTGCATCTTTGTTGCCAAAGTTCATTTCCAGACCACCGGTAATATCTTTGTTCAGGATGCCATTTTCATAGCATTCCATGATGAAGGCGATGAGCGTTCCTGTTGAGATGGTGTCAATACCGTACGTGTCACAGTAGAAATTTGCTTCGATAATATAGTCAGGATCAAAGATTCCGCAATTTGCCCCCAACCCGGCGGCATTTTCATATTCCGGGCCGTCAACCAACACTTTTTCACCTTTAAAAGGCCCGCTCTTAAGGGTGAATCCATCCACAGCTTTGCAGCAAGAGAGCGCGCATCCTACCCAACAGCCGTCAGGCATGTTTTGCGTAAAACGGTTCCGGAAAACCTCTGACGATATTTTAATACCATCTTCGTGCGAACCGTATTTGAAATTGTGCACGGGCAGCAGGTCATAATCGTTCATGGCTGTCATCAGGTTCGCGGTGCCTATTTGGCGCATCCGGAATTGAGAATCATCGAACTTGTTGATCTCGCGCGAGAGTTTGACCCCGGTTTTTGTAATAGTGGCCTGGTCGGCCGGGTTATTGCTGCGCCCGGTCAGGCTCGAATAACGAACTGCCAGGGCAACCAGTTTCTTGTCGCGGAAAACCGTTCCTATGCCACCACGTCCGGCTTGTTTCAGACGCACCATTTTTCGCCTGCGATCATAAAAGGAAAAATTTAGCAACCCGATCAGAGTGTGTTCGGCTCCACTGCCGGTCGATACTATCGATACGTTTTGCTTATCTTTTTCTGTTTCGGCCAGCATTGCGGTCAGCTGTTCGCTGAGCAGATGGCTGGCGCTATGATCGATGTCAATCTCTTCAATAGTAACCTTGCCGGTGTCACCGTCGATCAATATACATACATCTTTCTCGGCTTTACCCTGAATTTCCAAAGCGTCCCAACCGGAAAATTTTAAGTATGGCCCAAAGTAGCCACCGACGTTGCTGTCCATAACCGAATGTGTCAATGGGGAAATAGTTACGACCAGCGATTTTCCGGAGCCAGGATACTGCGTAATGCCCCCGATCGGACCAGATGAGATTATAATCTCATTTTCCGGATCATTCCACTTCGTATCAGGCCGGACGGCATTCCAGAGATACCAGAGTCCGAAGCCTTTACCGCCAATAAAGATGTCTTTCATTTGCTGAGTAACTGTTTTGGCTTTAATCGTTTTATCGGAAAGGTTTATATAAAGCGTCTGGCCGGCATAGCCCCGCTCAATTTTTGCCGGTTCGTAATGATATTCTGCCAGAAGACGCCGGGAAGCCTTAAGTTCGGCAATGGCTTTTTTCATCGCAAACTCCCCCTATCTCTTTTTTTGATTGATCAAACTTCCTGCATAAAAATTGCTTCGGTAGGGCATTCCTTTGTACAACGACTACAGGCAATGCATTTAAATGGTTCCACCAGGTTCTCCTGCCAGAACATTGCTCCGGCAGGGCAAATACCCACACAGTTAAAGCACCCGATGCATCCTTTTTTGTTCAGAATTACTGTGCCTTTTTTATTCCTGGAAAGCGCCAGCGCCGGGCAAACATCGACACATTTGCCACATTGGTTGCAGACACGAATGTCAACTCCCGGGTCAGCAGAGATTTCTTCCACCCGAATGGAAGATTTTTCCCAATTGTCTCCCTTGAAGTAGTATATGGAGCATATCGTTTCACAGTTTCCGCAAAGAGTACATTTAATTTCGTTTTTACCGACTATTTTCAACAAATCTACCTCCGTTTGACGCCACTGTATGCAATTAATGAAATGTAAAAGTTTTTTTATCCTCATGTTCGGGGGACCACTCGAGAACTTCAATCATTATACCATTAATTCTCGTATCCTTCAGGCCAGCGAATTTGGAACAAATAACACAGACAATTTTCGTCGGTTGAGAATTTCTTTTGAGACTCCAATCAAATAAGTCCTTACTGTTGAGTCAATCGTATTGCCTCCTGAGATGTGTGTTTATTTAGCTGAACCCTCATGTCCCCGCCCAAAAATGGAGATGAGGTCTTATAGTTTAATAATAGAAAACATTTACCCCAATATTTTTTGCAATAGCGTAATTACATCATCGAATTCATCTGCAACATAGACCCCGGCCTCCCGCAGACGTTTTTTCTTGTCTGAGGGACGGCCGCTCTTCTTTTCAATAATGGCAGCGGCGTGGCCGAATACAGTGCCTTCCGGGAGGCTTTCTGTAAAACTACCGCCGATAAAAGAAACAAGGGGTTTGGTAAAATGGTCTGCTGTGATGTAGTCTGCCACTTCTTCCTCGAAACTAGTGCCCGGTTCAGAGTACAAAACCACTGCTTGTGTTTCAGGGTCTTCCTGGAACAGCATCAGAAGCTCTTTTGGTGGCGAACCAATCAGGGCATCACCGCCGATACTGACACTGGTGCTAACGCCATATCCTGCTTTTTTAACCATCCAGGATGTTTCTGCAGTCATGCCGCCGCTGCGGGATATCACGCCTACCGGCCCAGGCACAAAGCAACGCTCTGTTTTATCGCCGCCGATCGCGCCTAGTTTACATTTCTCACCGGGACTGATGATGCCCACAGAATTCGGGCCGACAATCCGGGTACCAGTGCCTTTTGCCATGTAAAGAAATTTGGTAACATCCAGCTGAGGAATATTTTCGGTAACGATCAGGATTGTCTTGATACCGTTTTCTAAAGCTTCCTGCACAGCTTCGAGCACACCTGCTGGTGGAACATATACAATGCTGGTGTTTAATTCGTGGTGGCGGCATGCCGCCTTCAAGGTGTCATATACGGCAACCCCTTCTATATTCTGCCCGCCGCGACCGGGGGTAACGCCGGCAATAACGGGAGTACCGTAATTCAACATTAGCTTAGTGACCATTGACGCTTCCCGACCGGTGATTCCCTGAATTACTACTTTAGAGTGCCTATCGACAAGAATTGCCATTATTTATCACCCCACTGGTCATAATCCGGATAGACCTGGCGCATTTTCGCAACCATTTTTTGGGCTGCCTGGGTCAATGTAATATCATCACCGTTGTACTCAATCCCATATTTTTCAAAAATTAGTTTCCCTTCTGTATCGTGGGTTCCGGCTTCCCGCACAACCACAGGGAATGTTTTTGGGTCGATTTTCAAATCCTGAAAGGCGCGCACCACACCACTGGCTACAACATCAATTTGGGTGTTACTAGTAATGTTGTGGCCGAGGAAAAACCCTCGAACACCTTTCTTACTCAAAATACCTTTGCATAGACCAAATACTTTATTTTCAGGCGGGTTACCCCCAACTTCGCTGTAGTTAGCGGGGCGGCCACCGGCTTTGATCAAAGCGTCCATCAAAAGTAGGCTAGCACCGCCGCCGCCACACATAACGCCTATATCTCCACCATCCATTTCAGTGTAACGGGCGGTGCCACGGTATGCTTCCTGTTCATTGACGGTTACCATGTGTTTCTCAAGTTCCGTCATCGGTCGCCATGTACGGTCGCTGCCAACCTGAACCATATCTTTGAGTTCCGGTTGGCGAAAAAGGGCATTCTCGTCTACACCCATTACGGAAGCAGCGACCAATACCTCGTCTGTTGCGGTGATAACAAGTGGGTTAATCTCCAAAATGTTGGCATCATATTGCATAAAAGCATTAAAAAGCTTAGACAGTATGGTGCTGGCCTGACGCAGTATATTTCCTTCGAGGCCCAAATCCGACCATATTTCAATCGCTTTGTAGCCAGTTAACCCCCGAATGGGGTCAACATGAGTGTAGCTGATTTTGTCGGGCTGCTCTATGCTCAGCTCCTCAATATCAATTCCTCCGACGCTG
>DATIKA010000311.1:0-3368 GCA_035478055.1 Candidatus Limnocylindrales bacterium
AGATCTCCACCGAATCAAGGTTGTACTTATCTGCTTCGGGGTGGTTGGCGATAGCCGTATAGACGGTAGGCACGGCTGGGAAAATCGCGGGACGGTACTGTTTTATCATCTCCAGCAGCAGTTCCAAATCAAAGCGAGGAATCAGAACCTGCCCTGACGGCAGGGTCAACCCGGCATTCATCACGCAGGTCATCCCGTAAGAGTGGAAAAAGGGTAAAACAGCCAGGCCGTATTGCTGCGAGATCCCGCCAGCGAATTTATTGTCGATCCACTCTTTGAGCCACTCTTTAATCTGAATCACATTAGAAACCAGGTTGTAGTGGGAAAGCATAACCGCTTTGGGGAAACCGGTTGTGCCACCGGTGTACTGGAAAACAGCCACGTCTTTGAGCGGGTCGATCTCCGCTGCCGGTGCCGCGGGCAGATTTTTCTGGAGCAGCTCATCGTACCAGATATTGTCTCCGGTAACCTCCGTCCAAAGAAGGCGGCCTACGATAACGTGTTCCACAGCGGGAACCTGGTCCCGCACTTCGTGAAATGAGTTAAACACGGCATCTACACCACAAAATATTTTCGCTCCGGAATCGTTGAGGATAAACTCTACCTCCCGGGGGGTATAAAGCGGGTTCATCTGCACCACTATCGCGCCCAGCTTCATGCAGGCGTAATAGGTGTATACATATTGGGGACAGTTGGGCAGCATTAAGGCAACGCGGTCGCCTTTTTTCACCCCCAGGTCATGCAGGGCAGCCGCCATCCGTTCGATATTTTCCAGCATCTCGCGAAAGGTAATCTCGCTGCCGATAAAAACCAGCGCCACCAGGTCGAGATTCTTCTTTGCCGACTGGGTTATATAATCGTAAAGCGATGTCTGCGGATAATCCAAATTCCAGCGAACAGGGTAATTTTTCAACCAAAGGCGATTAGCAGTCATTTCACCAGATCTCCTCAATTAAAATTAGTTAGACAGCAGAATCTAAGTAACGGAATCATCAGCAAGATTATAAATCCTTTCCGCCTTCCTGACAGGTGAGACGGGATTCTTCTAGTCCAGCCGGCTAAACGAGCGTCACGCGACAACCGTTGCTGTTTTTTAAGCCCCGATGTACGCCTTCTTGACCAGCTCGTTGCCGATCAGCTCTGTGCTAGCCCCTTCCATGACAATCGAACCGTTCTCGATGACGTAGCCGCGCTGGGTAATGTTGAGAGCCATGTGGGCGTTTTGTTCCGCTAAAAGAATGGTCGTACTTGATTTGTTGATCAGGCTGATTATTTCCGCCACCTTTTCCACCAGCTGCGGCGCCAATCCCAGGGAGGGTTCATCTAACATCAGTAGCTTCGGCTCAGACATCAGTGCCCTTGCGATAGCCAGCATTTGCTGCTCGCCACCGCTAAAGGTGCCTGCAAGTTGCTCTTTCCTCTCGGCCAACACCGGAAAAATCTCGTAGACTCGCTGCAAGGCACGCTGCACCGCCAGGCGGTCCCGTTTCTGACTGTAAGCGCCAAGAAGGAGGTTCTTATAGACGGTCAATTGGGGGAAAAGGTGTCTTCCTTCAGGGCAAAGGCATAGACCCTTACTGACAATCTGATCCGGGGAAAGGCGCTCGATGGGTGTCCCGAGAAATTGAATGCTCCCCTGGTAAGGTTTCAGTAGTCCGGCAATAGTGCGCATCAGGGTCGTTTTGCCAGCCCCATTAGCCCCGATCAGGGAGACAAACTCCCCCTGCTTAATTTCAAGGGAAACGCTGTGCACGGCTTTGTAAACACCGATCTTTGTTGATATTCCCGACAGTTTAAGCAATGGACTTCCCTCCCAGGTAGGCTTGGATAACCTGTTCGTTTTGGCTGATTTCCGCAGGCGTCCCATCGGCGATCTTCCGGCCGTAGTTTAAGGCGATAATACGGTCGGCCAGGCCCATAACCATGCGCATTTTATGTTCAATTAAACATACTGTAATCCCCATCTCCCGAATTTGGCGGATCATCTCAATCAATCCATCGGTCTCCTCCAGATTGATCCCGGCGGTCGGCTCGTCTAAAAGAACCAACCGGGGTTTGCTAGCCAGGGCAATCCCCATTGCCAAACGTTTCTGGGCTTCCTGAGAGAGGGTCGGCACAAAGTCAAAAATCTTGTCGCCCAAACCGACGATGCCGGCCAACTCCAGCACGCTACCGATGGTCTCTTCGCGTTCTCGCCGCCAGCGAGAAGTACGAAGAAGAGCGTCCCAGAAGCCGGTCTTAGTGTTGACCCTTCGGCCGATGGCCAGATTATCTACCACACGCAGCTGGTCGAAAAGGGTGGTCGTTTGAAAGGTTCGCTTGATGCCCCTGGCCGCCACCTGGTACGGTTTAAAGCCGGCAATCTCTTCCCCCTGGAAGAGCACCTTGCCCGAGGTGGGGCGGAGCATGCCGCTGATCAAGTTAAAAAGGGTGGTTTTGCCGGCGCCGTTGGGGCCGATAATGGCTACAATTTCCCCTTCGGCGATCTGAAAATCAACCTCGTCTACCGCCTTCAATCCGCCGAAGTGCTTGTTTAGTTTTTCAACCTTTAGCAGCATTCTGTTTGCCACCCTTTCTTTGTTCGTAATAATTTTTACCTCTGTGCCAAGCGTTAGTTAGCCAGCCCATTAGACCTCTTTGGAAATAGATCATCACCACAATTAGCAGTGCACCGAAAAAAACCAAGCGGAAGTGACCGAGTGGGTGCAGGCTATCCATCAAGAAGGGGATGGTAAAAGCACCGATAATCGGCCCGGCCAAAGTGGCTATCCCGCCCAAGAGGAGCATGATGATAAAGTTGAAGGTGAGCACAAAATGGGTTGCTGAAGGGCTGATGCTCCCCATCAGTGGCGCCCAAAGTCCCCCGGCTATAGCAACGAAGAAGTTACTGACCACGAAAGCGATCATCTTGTTGCGAAATGAGTTAATTCCCACTGCTTCGGCCAGCGTTTCGTTGTTGCGGATGGCCATAAAGTTGTAGCCTTGCAGGGAGTAGACTAC
This sequence comes from Candidatus Limnocylindrales bacterium, assembly GCA_035478055.1. Classification (GTDB taxonomy): domain Bacteria; phylum Bacillota; class Dethiobacteria; order DTU022; family DTU022; genus DATIKA01. Next base: position 3,001 of record DATIKA010000311.1, read on the forward strand.
CCGGTGCATCGCCCACAGCGTTAGCAATAAAAAGGCTAAGACCAGGTAGTACTGAGAGGTCTGGGTGCGGAAAGAAATCTCGCCGAGAAAGGGAAAAGGTATAGGGGAGGGGGTGGGGATACCCACCAGGCCGGTATAACCGCCAGTAAAATTTATCCAGGCCCCGGCGACAATATAGATGATTACCCCGAAGCATAGAGAGCTGATGGCAAAATACGAACCTTTCGTGCGCAAGGCAGGCAGCCCGATTAAAAAACCGATTACAGCTGATATCAATCCTGCCAGCGGCAGGGCTATCCAGAAAGAGAGGCCTCCACGCAGGGTCATTAGTGCCACTCCGTAAGCGCCGATACCGAAAAAACCACCGT